>NZ_LEKR01000007.1:0-139431 GCF_001580555.1 Stenotrophomonas sp. DDT-1 | reverse complement strand
GCTCGGCTCTACACACCAAAAAAAGACGCACGGCGGTCCCGCCGTGCGCTTGGAATGCGCCGGCCACGCCCCGATCAGGCCCGGCCGACGACGACATGCTAGGCTCGCCATCATCATGGGTACAGCGTCAGATGGCGGGATGTTCGATGGATACAGATGACCAGGTCACGATGATCCCTCCACGCTACCAGCGGCTCTCCGACGAACTGGCCGAGGCCATCCACGGCGGTCGCCTTCCGGTCGGCAGCCGCCTGCCTTCGCTGCGGCAGATGGCGTCGCAGCGCAGGCTCAGCCTCAACACGGTGATCGCGGCATATCGCCAGCTGGAAGATGCCGGGCTGGTGATTCCGCGGCCGAAGGCGGGCTTCGAAGTCGCGCCGCGGCTGTCGGTGCCGGAGCGTTCGCTGCGCGACACCCCGTCCGCGCCCACTGCGCCGCTGCAGCAGGTGCTGATGGCCCGGGTACTGGAAGCGCAGCGCCGACCGGGTGTGGTCGACCTGGCCTTCGCCGGCCCACGTGGTCGCCAGTTCTATCCCGGCGCGCAGCTGGCCCGGCATACCGCGCAGGTGCTGCGCCACGGCCAGCAGACGGTGGAGACCTATGCGAGACCCAACGGCTCCCCCCGGCTGCTGGCGCAGATCGTGCGCCGCAGTCCGCGCATGGGCCTGCACACCCACGCCGAGCGACTCCTGCTGACCCATGGTGCGATGGAAGGCCTGCAGCTGGCGTTGCGCGCGGTCACCCAGCCCGGTGACGCAGTGGGCATCGAGGCGCCGTCCTACTTCAACCTGTATCCGTTGCTGGCCAACCTCGGCCTGCAGGCCATCGAGTTGCCCACCCACCCGCAGCACGGGCTGGATGTGGATGCACTGGATGCGCTGCTGGAGCACACGCCACTGGCCGCACTAGTGGTGATGCCGACCGTGCACAACCCGCTCGGCTGCACCATGCCGACCGCCGCCAAACAACGCCTGGCCGAGCTGGTCAACGCACGGCAGCTGCCCCTGATCGAGGATGCGGTGTACGCCGAGCTGCAGTTCTGCGAACCGCCGGCACCCTTGCTGAAAGCCTTCGATCGCGATGGCTGGGTGATGGTGGTCGGTGGCTTCTCAAAGACACTGGCGCCGGATTACCGCATCGGCTGGCTGGATGGCGGTCGCTTCGCAGAGCGCATCGCGCTGCTGAAGTTCCAGTCCACCGGCGGTGAGCCGCAGCTGCTCGGCGATGCGGTGGCCGCGTATCTGGAAGCAGGCAGCTACGAGCACCATCTGCATCGCATGCGCCGCCTGTACCGCGAACAGGTGGGACGGCTGCGCCAGCTGGTAGCCGAGCATTTCCCGGCAGGCACCCGCGCCACCGAACCACAGGGCGGATTCCTGCTGTGGCTGGAACTGCCGGGTGTGGACACGCGCGAGCTGTTCGAGCGAGCGCTGCAGGAGGACATCGTGTTCATGCCCGGCCAGGTCTATTCGCGTGGCGCGCGCTATCGCCACTGCCTGCGGCTGTCGTGCTGCCAGAGCCTGGATGCACGCTTCATCGGTGCGGTGGAACGGCTGGGTGCGATCGCGCGGGAGCTGGCAGTGCGCCAGCTCCTGTAGAGCCGAGCCTACGCTCGGCTGCCCTTCGCTGACGGTCCCCGCTGAGCCGAGCGTGGGCTCGGCTCTACAGGAAGCAGGTCAGTCGAGCAGGTGCGTACTCAGGATCTGACCATCCGCCCCCGGCAGATGCGGCAGCCGTCCCCAGCACGGCATCGGCAGGCGCTGCTGCAGCGTGGCGATGTTCTCGTCCTGGCGCTGCATCGCCGGGTCGATGTGGTTGCCGATCCAGCCCAGGCAGTCCACGCCGCTGGCCTGCAGCGATTGCGCAGTCAACCGCGCGTGGTTGACGCAGCCCAGCCGCATGCCTACCACCAGCAGCACCGGCAGCTGCAGCGCACGCACCAGGTCGAGCTGGTCCAGCGTGGCCGAGACCGGCGCCAGCCAACCGCCCACGCCCTCCACCACGACGATATCGGCCTTCGCGCGCAGGCGTTCGAACGCGGCCACGATCGGCGCCAGCTCCACCTGCACGCCGTCCTCGGCAGCGGCCAGCTCCGGTGCCAGTGGCTGCCGCAGCGCATAGGGATTCAGATCGGCATAGTCCGGCACTGGCCAGCTGGCCGCCTGCAGCGCCAGCGCGTCCTCGTTGCGCAGGCCCTGCCCCAGATCCTCGCTGCCGCTGGCCACCGGCTTCATGCCCACTGCACGCAGGCCACGCTGGCGCAGTGCATGCAGCAGCGCGGTGCTGGCCGCGGTCTTGCCGATTTCGGTATCGGTGCCGGTAACGAACAGGGCGGGCGGCAGCGTAGCGGGCAACGGCATCGATGGGCTCCAACAGGGCAACAGTGTGTGCATTATCGCCGGCCCGGTGCACTTGCTAGACTGCGGGCATGTTCGCCAATGCCTCGCTCACCGGCAGCAAGCCGGAACAATACGCCCAGCTGCTGGAACAGGCCCGTGGCCTGGTCTACGCCGAGTCCGACCGCATCGCCAACGCGGCCAACCTCTCCGCACTGGTCTATCACGCCCTGCCCGACCTGAACTGGGTGGGCTTCTACCTGTATGACGGCAAGGAACTGGTGGTTGGCCCGTTCCAGGGCCTGCCGGCCTGCGTGCGCATCCCGCTGGACAAGGGTGTGTGCGGTGCCGCCGCCAGCCAGCGCGTAACCCAGCGCGTGGACGACGTCGATGCCTTCCCCGGCCACATCGCCTGCGATTCGGCCTCGCGTTCGGAGCTGGTGGTGCCGCTGCTGCGCGGCGATGAACTGATCGGCGTGTTCGATATCGACAGCCCGAAGGTCGGCCGCTTCGACGCCGACGATCAGGCCGGCCTGGAAGCCATCGCCCGCGTGTTCGTCGAGGCACTGGGATGAGCGCACCGAAGCTGCGCAACATCGGCCCGAAGAGTGCAGCCTGGCTGCGCCAGGTCGGGCTGCGCAGCCGCGAGGACCTGGTTGCGATCGGCGCAGTCGGCGCCTTCGTCAAGGTCAAGCGGGCCGGCTTCAAGCCCAGCCTGAACCTGCTGTACTCGCTGGAAGGCGCATTGCTGGACTGCCACTGGCAGGAACTGAGCGAGCCGCAGCGTGAGGCGCTGGTGCAGGACTATGAGGCGCGCATCGCCGCGCATCCGCTGAAGGCGGCCGGCCCGGCGTCGGGCCCGGTGCATGAGCAGCGCTTCGATGCCGACGATGAGGCGGAAGACAGCGTGACCGAGCGCGCGGACGAGGATTGAGCCGCGCCCTCCTGTAGAGCCGAGCCCACGCTCGGCTGGCCTTTCTGATCGAAGTGCAGCCGAGCATGGCTCGGCTCTACAAGAGCAGATCAGGGCTGCTGCAGCTCCAGCAGCTCGCCCACCAGCCCGACCTCACCGCGTTCCAGCCACACCCGCAGCCGCGTGCCGTGGTCGATGCGCAGGGCCCAGCACAACGACATCGGCAGGCCGCAGACCTGCGACAGCACCATGCGCAGCGGGCCACCATGGCTGACCACCAGCGTCGGCACCGGATCATCATCATCGAGCAGGCGATCCAGCGCGCGCGCGATACGCCGCTCGAAATGACCCCAGCTCTCGCCGTTCGGCGGCGGGAACGCATGCGGATCGGCGTGGAAGGCGGCCAGCGCATCTTCCGGCAGGTCGAACAGCGACTGCCCGTCCCAATCGCCGAAATCCAGTTCTTCCCATTCCTCGTCCGCTTCGACGTCCAGCCCGCGTGGGGTGGCCAGCGCCATCGCCGTGTGCAGCGCGCGCAACCGCGGTGAACTGATCACCCGCTCCCAGCGTTGCTCGGCATAGGCCTCGACCAGCTCTTGCGGCAGGCCGGCCAGCTGCGGTGGATCGCTGCGGCCATCAAGGAACTCATCGCGACCGTTGCCGGCGTGGCGGACCAGGTCGAGGATCATGCGTGCGTCCCGGACGGGCGGCGCAGGTACAGCGGAGAACGGGCAGACATCGGTAACGGCACCACGGGATCGAGCAACCATTCTAAAGGCACAGCAAAGGCAGCCGCGCAGGCGCGACGCAACGGGACGGCCTGCGATGCCGTAGACTGCGCGCACTTCCAGGTGACCTGCGGCCGTGGCCGGCAGGTTGAAACGGGAAGCCGGTGACGCGTGATGCCACGCCAGGCCGGCGCTGCCCCCGCAACGGTAAGCACGTCAGTTCCAGGCAACACCGCCACTGTGCCGCAGGCATGGGAAGGCGCCTGGACGGTGGCCTCGCGCCACCCGGCGGCAAGCCCGGAGACCGGCCCGGAAGCCTCAGGTCGCGATGCGGTGGGCATGGCGCTGGATGACCGTGGCGTGCGCTGCGGCATCGGCGCGTGCCTGCCTTCGCGGCTCCTCCCCTTCGCCACGCGGGCGTGCGTGGCACCTGGAGTCCCCCCATGAAGCTGCAGTCCCGAATGCTGTCCCTGGCCGTACTGGCCGCCCTGCCCGCGCTGGCACAGGCCGCCGATGACACCACCGCACTCGACCAGATCCTGGTCACCGCCACGCGCACCCCGATCGCCCTGCAGGACAGCATCGCGCCGGCCCAGGTGATCGACCGCGCGCAGATCGAATCCAGCCAGGCCACCTCGCTGCAGGAACTGCTGCGCGGCCGCGCCGGCATCAACCTGACCAATGCCGGCGGGCTCGGCAAGCAGAGCTCGCTGTTCCTGCGCGGCACCAACTCGGGCCACACCGTGGTGCTGGTCGACGGCGTGCGCATCAACAGTGCCGACCTCGGCCTGGCGATGTACCAGGACCTGCCGCTGGCGCAGATCGAGCGCGTGGAAATCGTGCGTGGCCCGCAGTCGAGCCTGTACGGCGCCGATGCCATTGGCGGCGTGATCCAGATCTTCACCCGCCGCAACCAGGGTGATTTCGCCCCGCACTTCCAGCTCGGTGGCGGCAGCAACGGCCTGCGCGAAGCCAGCGGCGGGATCGGTGGCGGGACTGAACGCGGCTGGTTCGGCGCCGACATCGCCTACCAGCATTCCGATGGCATCGATGCCTGCCGCGGCTCGGCAACGCTGTTCACCGGCTGCTTTGCCGACGAACATGACCGCGATGGCTACCGCAACCTGTCCAAGAGCCTGCGCGGTGGCTACACCTTCAACGACCAATGGAACGTGGAAGGCAGTGCATTGCGTGCCGACGGAAAGAACCATTACGACGGCTACTACAACTATTCGGAAACCCGCCAGCAGGTGCTGGCCGGCAAGGTGCGCTACACCCCGTCCGACCGCCTGGCGTTCACCGCCAATGTCGGGCGCAGTGACAACGAGTCGGACAACTTCGGTGACTTCGGTGCCCGTGGCAGCGCTCAGACCCACCGCGACAGTGCCTCGCTGCAGGGTGACTTCGCCTTGGCCGAAGGCCAGCTGCTGAGCACCGGCGTGGACTGGAGCGAAGACAACCTGGATGGCAGCAGTGCCGGATATCGGGTCGACAGCCGCCGCAACACCGGCGTGTTCGTGCAGTACCAGGGACGCTTCGGCCGCCACCAGCTGCAGGCCAGCGCGCGCAACGACGACAACCAGCAGTTCGGCAATCACGCCACGGGCAGCCTCGGCTGGGCGATGGAACTCGGCCACGGCCTGCGTGTCAACGCCAGTTACGGCACCGCGTTCAAGGCGCCGACCTTCAGCGACCTGTACGACCCGTGGAGCGGTGTGCCGACGTTGAACCCGGAGAAGTCCAAGAGCGCCAACCTGGGCGTTTCGCAGCAAGGACAGGACTGGCACTGGGGCCTGGACGTCTATGAAACCCGCATCGATGATCTGATCACCTACGATGCGGCGACCTTCAGGATGCAGCAGGTGGAGAAGGCGCGCATCCGCGGTGCCGAACTGACCGGTGGCGTGCTGCTGGCCGGCTTCGACATCAACGCCCAGCTGAGCTACACCGACCCACGCAACCGCACCGGCGGCAGCACGCAGTTCGACAACTGGCTGCCGCGTCGTGCACAGCAGACCGCGCGCTTTGACATCGACCGGCGTTTCGGGGACTTCCGCGCAGGCCTGACGGCGCAGGGTGCGGGCAAGCGCTATGACGATGCCGCCAACGCGGTGAAGGTGGGGGGGTACGGCACGCTGGATCTGCGCGCCGAGTACGCGCTGACGCCGTCGTGGTCGCTGCTGGCGCGTGCCGCCAACGTGTTCGACCGCAGGTATGAGACGGTGGCGTGGTTCAACCAGCCGGGCCGTGAGTACCAGTTGAGTGTGCGTTACCAGCCGAAATGAAAGAGGGCGCCGGGCATTGCCCGGCGCTTTCTCTGTAGAGCCGAGCCCATGCTCGGCTCAGGCAGCAAAGCAGCCGAGCATGGGCTCGGCTCTACACCGGGACGCCGGCGGTCAACCCCGGCAGTTCACGCAGGTCGTCGATCACCGCCACCGCATGCGCGGTGGCCAGGTCCAGGCCGCGCGGATAGCCGTAGCGCACCAGCGCGATCGGCATGCCCGCAGCTTCGGCGGCGCGGTAGTCGGTCAACGAATCTCCCACCATCAGGCACGCCTGCACCGGCAGCCCGAAGTGCGCAGCGATATGCCGCAGCGGTTCGCCGCTGGGCTTGCGCTGCGGCAGTGAATCGCCGCCCAGTACCAGCGCGAACGCATCACCGATACCCAGGTGCTGCAGCAGCGGCGGCACCAGTGCTTCGGGCTTGTTGGTGCAGATCGCCAGTGGCACGGCGCGCGCGCGCAGCTGCGCCAGTGCGTCGGCCACGCCATCGAACAGGCGCGGGCTGCGCAGCAGGCATTCACGGTAGTGCACCATGAACACCGGCATCACCTCGGCCAGGTCGACCTCACGACCGGCGGCGTGCACGGCCTGTTCGACCAGGCGGCGCACCCCGTCGCCGATCCAGCCGAGCACGGTGGCTTCCGGCACGCGCGCCATGCCGATGGCTTCCAGCGTGCGGTTCAGCGCTTCGGCGATGTCAGCTGCGCTGTCGACCAGCGTGCCATCGAGATCGAATACGACCAGCGGATAGGGATACGACAAGGGACGACGCCTGTACAACGTGGGGCCGTCCATTGTACGCCGCGCTTTTTCCCCGGAATCCGCCTCAGCCGATCCTGCGTGCGCGGGTGGCAAGAAAGGTGGGCAGGTAACGGTCGATCAGGAAGCGCGGCTTCGGCTGCCAGTCTTCCATGAACCGATCAATCACGAAGCCTGCATCCAGCTGCCCGCCGATCAGTTCGGTCAGGCTGTGGCCAAAGGCCAGCGCATCACCGCGGGCGAGTTTCGCCTCACGCTCTGCGGCGGGCAGGTCTTCCAGGTCCGAATAGGGAATGGCGTACTGCGGCCGGATCAAACCCTGTGCATCCAGCTGCGGATCACGTGCACCGACGAACAGCACCGGGTTGTAGAAACTGGCCATCAACATGCCATCGCGCGCCAGCACGCGGCGGCATTCGGTCCACACCGGGCGCACGTCGGGCACGTACAGGTTGGAGATCGGATGGAACACCACGTCGAAACTGTCGTTGGCGAATACGTGCAGGTCGCGCATGTCGCCCTGCACCGTGCGCAGCTGCAGTCCATCACGCGCAGCGACCCGGCGGTCCTGTTCCAGCTGCCCGTCGGACAGGTCGAACACGGTGACGTCGGCGCCCGCAGCGGCCAGCACGGGGGCCTGCTGGCCACCACCCGAGGCCAGGCACAGGATGCGGCGGCCGCGCACGTCGCCCAGCCAGTCCAGTGGCAGCGCGCGTGGGGTCAGGTGCACCTGCCAGCGGCCTTCGCGCGCGGCGGCAATGGTTGAACTCTCCACCGGGCGCGACCATTCGCGCACTTCGCTGGCCTGGCGGTCCCAGGCAGCACGGTTGTGGTCGATCAAGGCCTGTCCATGGTTCATGTGTTCTCCTTGCCCGGTGGGCGCCAATCCAGATCCTGGAAGGCCGGGCTGGCGAAACACTCGGCCAGGTAATCCAGGAATCGCCGCATGATAGCGGGCTGCTGGCGCCGTGACGCGTACACGGCATGAATGCCGAGCTCGTCCAGACTGAATCCGGGCAGCAGTTCGATCAGCTCGCCGCTGCGCAGCAGTGGCGCCACCTGGTAGGTCGGCAGCATGGCGATCCCGGCACCGGCGCGTACCGCCTCCAGCAGCAGCGAGGCCTCGTTGGCGCTGATGTTGCCGCCCACCGCCACCGACAGCGAACGGCCATCGCGGTGCAGCTGCCACAGGCTCTTGCCGACGTAGTGGTGGGTCAGGCAGTTGTGCGCGGCCAGGTGCTCCGGCGCGGTCGGCGTGCCACGCGCCTGCAGGTACGACGGCGTCGCGCACAGCACCGAGCGGCAGGTAGCCAGCCGCCGCGCGATCAGGCTGGGGTCGATCTGGCGCGCGATGCGCACGGCCAGGTCCACGCGCTCCTCGACCAGGTTCACCGTGCGGTCGACCAGCAGCAGCTCGATGCGCGCCGCCGGATGGCGCGCGACGAAACCGGCCACCGCCCGTGCCAGGTGGCTCTGCCCGAACGACACGCTGGCGGTCACGCGCAGCGTACCGTGCGGCTCGGGATCATCACTGGCCAGCTCCCCCTGCAGTTCTTCGCCGATCGCCAGCATCTGCCGGAAGCGCGCCAACGCCGCCTCGCCCGGGCCGGTCAGGCTGACCCGGCGCGTGGTCCGGTGCAGCAGGCGTGCGCCCAGCCAGCCCTCGACCTCGGCCAGGTAGCGGCTGACCATCGCCCGCGACATATCCAGCACTTCTGCGGCGGCGGTGAGGCTGCCGCGCTCGGCCACCTCGACAAACACGGTCATGGCGGTCAATCGGTCCATATGCTCGATCCACGCAACAAACAAGCGCGTTATACGCTGTTTTTCGAGCGACTGCAGCGGCCTAGAGTGGCCCCATTCCCAGCCCACATCGCCCCACGGAGTCCTGCCATGAAGATCGCCCTCGTTGGTTCCACCGGCAACATCGGCCGCCAGATCGCCCGCCACGCGCTGGCCCACGGCCACGAACTCACCGTCATCGTGCGCAGCGCGCAGGACCTTCCGGCCGAACTGGCCGGTGCCCATCCGGTGATCGCCTCGTTGGATGACCAGGACGCGCTGGTCGCCGCCATCGCTGGCCACGACGTGCTGGCCAGCGCCTACGGCCCGCGTCCGGGCGATGACATCGGCCGCGTGGGCGAGATCGCCGCGCAGCTGGCGGCCGCCGCGCGCAAGGCCGGCGTACCGCGCCTGGTGGTGGTGGGTGGCGCCGGCAGCCTGGAAGTCGCGCCGGGCGTGCAGCTGGTCGATACCCCCAACTTCCCGGAAGCCTACAAGCCGTACGCGCTGGCCCATCGTGAAGCCTTCAATCGCCTGCAGGCAGTGGACGACCTGGACTGGACCTTCTTCTCGCCGGCCGCCGAAATCGGCCCGGGCGAAGAGCGCGGCCAGTACCGTGTGCAGCCCAAGGCCTTCCTGGCCGACGCCAGCGGCCACAGCCGCATCAGTTATGCCGACTACGGCGCCGCGTTCGTCGCCGAGCTGGAAGCGCACGAGTACCCGAAGCAGATCATCACGGCCGCGTATTGATCGACGCGCGGGCCCTGTAAGGCCAAGCCCACGCTCGGCTCCCTATCCGACACAAGGAATTCCCCATGCGTACCGCTGCCCTGCTGCTTCCCCTCGCCCTGGCCGCCACGTTCACCAGTGCGCCGCTGCTGGCCGCACCGGCCACCGCGGCGCCGACCACCGCGACGAAATCACGACTGCACCTGCAGACCTTCCATCCCGGCCCGCAGGCGATGTTCTCGGTATCCTCGGTGCTGATCGAAGGCCGCAATGACGCGATCCTGGTCAACGCGCAGTTCGGCGCCAGCGACGCACGCAAGCTGGTCGAACGGATCCGCGCCAGTGGCAAGCAGCTGACCACGATCTACATCAGCCACGGCGATCCGGACTACTACTTCGGCCTGGCCACCCTGCAGGATGCCTTCCCGCAGGCACGCATCGTCGCCACTGCGCAGACCGTCGCCCACATCCAGCAGACCCAGGCCGGCAAGCTGGCCTACTGGGGACCGAAGATGGGCGCCGACGTGCCGGCACGCATCGTGGTGCCGCAGGTGCTGGACGGCGATGCCCTGCAGCTGGAAGGCCAGCGCCTGCCGTTGATCGGCCTGGATGGCCCGACCCCGGACCGCACGGTGCTGTGGGTACCGTCGCTACGCGCGATCGTCGGCGGCATTCCGGTGGTGGCCGGTGAGCACGTGTGGATGGCCGACACGCAGACGCCGAAGTCGCACACTGACTGGCTGCAGACCCTGCAGCGGTTGCAGGCACTGAAGCCGAAGGTGGTGGTGCCGGGGCATTACGCGCCGGGTGCGGCGCTGGATGCCAGTGCGTTGCGCTTCACCGCGGACTACATCCGCGCGTTCGACGCCGAGGCGGCCAAGGCCAAGGACAGCGCGGCACTGGTGAAGGCGATGCAGGCGCGCTACCCGACGCTGGCCGGCGTGGCATCGCTGGAGCTGAGTGCGAAGGTAGCCAAGGGCGAGATGCAGTGGCCATGAGGTAGGGAGTTTTCTTTTGCAGGGCTGCGCCCTGCACCTGCCCAATGCAACGGCAACAGCCGAAGCAACAGCAAAAGCTGGTCTCCTGAGGGTTGGCGGGGTGGGTCCGGTTGCGGGGGCGCTGCAAGTACGTCCATGTAAGCTCGGTCGCCGCATCCATGCGGCTCACGCCCCCGCAACCGGACCCACCCCGCCTTCGACAGTTTCCCGCTATCTGTCGGAACCTGCTGCTGATGGTGGGTGCCGACCGTTGGTCGGCACGGGGTCAGAGCCCGTTGCTGCGCAACGGGCTCTGACCCCACTGTTTGATGATTAGGTATCTGTGGGTTTGTTCATGTCGTGCTCGAACAATTCCCCCTGCACCACCGGCTCCTTTTCGCGGAAGCCACCCAGCCCGACACCCACCAGCCGATAGCGCGTCTCCGCCGGCAGGTCGACGCGGGCGCGCAGGGCCAGTGCGATGTCGCGCAGTTCTTCCATCGACTCCGGCGGACGTTCCGGGGTGAAGCTGCGGGTGAGAATGCGGAACTGCGCGGTTTTCAACTTCAGCACCACGGTATGGCCGACACGCTCGGTCTTGCGGGTCGCCTTCCAGGTCTTCTCTGCCAGCTGCACGATGGCCTCGGTCAGGTCTTCCAGCAGCAGGTCTTCGGCGAAGGTGTCCTCCGAGGAAATCGACTGCACCTGCTGGTCCGGTTCCACCGGCCGCTCGTCGATGCCGCGTGCGCGGTTGTACAGGCTGCGGCCGAAACTGCCGAACGCTTCTTCCAGATCGATCAGTGCCCACTGCCGCAGGTCGCCGCAGGTGGCGATGCCGCGCGCGGCCAGCTTGCCTTCCATCACCTTGCCGACGCCAGGCACCCGGCTTACCGGCAACGGCAGCAGGAAGGCGTCCACCCGCTGCGGTGGAATCACGAACTGGCCATCGGGCTTGCGCCAGTCCGAGGCGATCTTGGCCAGGAACTTGTTCGGCGCGATCCCAGCTGAAGCAGTCAGGTTGGTCTCCTCACGGATCTGCATGCGGATGGTACGGGCGATGTCGGTCGCCAGTTCGATGCCGCTCTTCGGCTCGGTCACGTCCAGGTAGGCTTCATCCAGTGACAACGGTTCAACCAGGTCGGTGTGGCGCAGGAAGATCTCGCGCACCTGGCATGACACCGCCTTGTAACGTGCGAAGTCGGGCGGCACGAAGATCGCATCCGGGCACAGGCGTTCGGCCCGCACTGCCGGCATGGCCGAACGCACACCGAACACGCGTGCCTCGTACGATGCCGCGCACACCACCGAGCGTGCGCCGCGCCATGCCACAACCACCGGCTTGCCGCGCAGTGACGGATCGTCGCGCTGCTCCACCGACGCGTAGAACGCGTCCATGTCAACGTGGATGATCTTGCGCAGTCGGGTCATGTCAGGTGGAAAAGGCGGGGCCGGGCCGGGTGGGCCACACGCCGAAGTATGGTCGTTGCACATCAACAGGATGCGCGTATTCCCTTGAAAACACTACGGTTGCGTACGGTTGAAATGTTTGATCGGCGCAGTTTCCACGGGCATTCTCGGGCGCTTGTTTCCCTGTTCTCCGCTTCCAGGATTGTGCTTCATGACCCGTCTCCACGCGTTCAACCGCGAACAGCTGCTGGCCAGCGCACGCGGTGAACTGTTCGGCACCGCCGCCGGCCGTTTGCCCAACGACCCGATGCTGATGTTCGACCGCATCACCGACATCCGAGAGGACGGCGGACCGCATGGCAAGGGCATGGTACGCGCCGAACTGGATATCCGCCCGGACCTGTGGTTCTTCGGCTGCCACTTCATCGGCGACCCGGTGATGCCAGGCTGCCTGGGCCTGGATGCCATGTGGCAGCTGACCGGCTTCTTCCTGACCTGGCTGGGCGCCCCCGGCAAGGGCCGCGCGCTGGGCTGTGGCGAGGTGAAGTTCACCGGCCAGGTACTGCCGGACGCCAAGCTCGTACGCTACGAGATCGACATCAGCCGGGTCATCAACCGCAAGCTGGTGATGGCCCAGTCGGACGCCCGCATGTACGTGGACGACCGCGAAATCTACAGCGCGCGCGACCTGCGCGTCGGCCTGTTCACCGAAACCGGGAGCTTCTGATGCGTCGCGTCGTCATCACCGGCATGGGCATCACGTCCTGCCTCGGCAATGATCTGGATACCGTTTCGGCCGCGCTGCGTGAAGGACGCTCGGGCATCACCGCCTTGGCCGACCACGCCGAAGCAGGCCTGCGCAGCCAGGTCGGTGGCCGCGTCGACCTCGACCTGGACGCCTTGATCGACCGCAAGCAGAAGCGCTTCATGAGCGACGCGGCGGCCTTCGCCTACCTGGCCATGCGCGATGCCATCGCCGATGCCGGCCTCAGCCCCGAGCAGGTCAGCAGCCTGCGCACCGGCCTGATCGCCGGTTCCGGTGGCGGCTCCAGCGAATGGCAGATCGGTGCCGTCGACCTGCTGCGCGAACGTGGCGTGCGCAAGGTCGGCCCGTACATGGTGCCGCGCACGATGTGCTCGACGGTCTCGGCCTGCCTGGCCACGGCCTACCAGATCAAGGGCGTCAGCTACTCGCTGTCGGCTGCCTGCGCGACCTCGGCGCATTGCATCGGCGCCGCTGCGGACATGATCCGGCACGGTGCGCAGGACATCATGTTCGCCGGCGGTGGCGAAGACCTGCACTGGTCGATGAGTGTGATGTTCGATGCGATGGGTGCCCTGTCGACCAGCTTCAACGAAACCCCGGCCAGCGCCTCGCGCCCGTACGACAAGGACCGCGACGGCTTCGTCATCGCCGGTGGCGGCGGCATGCTGGTGCTGGAGGATTACGACCACGCCGTCGCACGCGGTGCCCACATCCATGCCGAGCTGATCGGCTATGGCGTCACCTCCGACGGTGCCGACATGGTGGCGCCCTCCGGCGAAGGTGCGGTGCGCTGCATGAAGATGGCGCTGCAGGGTGTCGATCGCCCGCTGGACTACCTGAACACCCACGGCACCTCGACCCCGCTGGGCGATGTCACCGAGCTCAACGCGATCCGCGAAGTGTTCGGCGATGCGGTGCCGCCGCTGTCCTCGACCAAGGCGTTGTCCGGGCACTCGCTCGGTGCAGCCAGCGTGCACGAGGCGATCTACTGCCTGCTGATGATGCGCGATGGCTTCGTTGCCGGTTCGGCCAACATCGGCGAGCTGGACCCGAAGGTGGAGAGCTTCCCGATCCTGCGCGAGAGCCGCGAGCAGAAACTGGATACGGTGATGTCCAACAGCTTCGGCTTCGGTGGCACAAACGCCGCCTTGGTGTTCGGACGGGTGTGATGGGGCAGGTGTGCCGACCAACGGTCGGCACCCACCCACGGATGTAGAGCCGCGCCATGCTCGGCTCAGTGCCAACCAAGGTTGGCACCTACCGGGGCACTGGGCCGACCAACGGTCGGCACCCACCGTTACCCCGGCAGCAACGGCAGCAGCAGCGCGTGCGCGTCCACCAGGGATCCAACGATGCGGTGTCCCAGGGCACGCAGCTCTTCATCCGGATGCACCAGGTCAGGCACCTGGATCACGGTCATGCCGGCCGCCAGCGCCGCGCGCGTACCGGCCGGTGAATCCTCCAGCGCCAGGCAACGCCCGGGCACCTGCCCCAATCGCTGCGCGGCCAGCAGGTAGATATCCGGCGCCGGCTTCGGCCGCGCCACGTCGCCACTGGTGATCACCGCATCGAAATACGGCAGCAGGCCAGCAGCGGCCAGCTTGCGGTTGGCCCGCGGCTGCCGCGTGGTGGTGGCCACCGCCCGCGGTACCGCGTGCACTTTCAGCAGCTCCAGCAGTTCCAGGATGCCCGGACGCAACGGCAACCCGGTCTGTGTGCGTGCCTCGTACAGGTCGTGGCAACGTGCGGCCACCGCATCGATCACGCTGTCCTCGATGCCCTGCGCGCGCAGCAGCGCGTGCGAATCGCGGTCGCCGAGGCCGACCATGCGCAGGAACACCGCCTCGTCCAGGCCCAGCCCGAATTCATCGGCGGCCTGGCCCCAGCAGGCCAGCGAGACACGCTCGCTGTCGATCATCAGGCCGTCCATGTCAAAGATGACGGCGTCGGGAAGAAACGGCAGCGCAGCGATGGGGGTCATGGAGCGAACAGCGTATCCAGGTCGGTAGGGGTGAGCTGCCGCCATTGCCCTTCGTCCAGCCCCTGCAGGTCCAGCCCGCCGACGCGGCTGCGGTGCAGGGCCTGCACGTGGTTGCCGGTGGCGGCGAACATGCGGCGTACCTGATGGTAGCGGCCTTCGTGCAGCACCAGCCGCGCATGGCGCGCATCCAGCACTTCCATTTCAGCCGGCAGCAGGGGCGTCTTCTCCGATTCCAGCATCAGCGTGCCGCTGGCGAACAGCGCCACCTCGTTGCCGCGCAGGTCCTCGCTCAACTCGACCTCATAGACTTTCGGCAGCTTCGACTTCGGCGAGATGATCCGGTGCAGCAGGCCACCATCGTCGGTCAGCAACAGCAGGCCACTGGTCTCGCGGTCGAGGCGGCCAACCGTGGACAGCACCGGATCGCGGTCGCGGAAGCGCGGCGGCAACAGGTCGTAGATCAGGCGCCCGGTGTCCTTGGTCGAACAGGTGTAGCCAGCCGGCTTGTGCAGCGCGATCGACAGCCCCGGCGGTGGGTCCAGCGGCTCGCCATCGACCCGGATGGCGTCATGCGGCACCTGGTCGTCGGCATACAGCACCTCGCCATCGGCGTCGGTGACGCGGCCTTCGCGGAACATCCATTGCACCTGCTTGCGGCTGCCATAGCCCAGGTTGGCGATGTGCTTGACCAGCTTCACTTGCCCTTCCCCTTCACGGCTTCCACCAGCTTGAAACCGTCGCGCTCGGCGATTACGCGCACCGCGCCGAAGCTGTCGTTGAGGGTGTGCTCGTAAGGCAGGTGGCGGTTGGCCACCACGTACAGGCGCCCGCCCGGGCGCAACGCCTGCGCAGCCACGGCGATGAAGCGCTGGCCGATGTCCGGGCGGTCAGCGCGCGAAGGCGTGTGGAACGGCGGGTTGCTGATGATGACGTCGTAGCCCGGCTCGATGCCGGCGGTGACGTCCTGCCACAGGAAACGCAGCGGCAGCGGTCGCGGCGGCGGCGCCAGATTGAGCTCGGCCAGCGCCAGTGCGCGCTGCTCGGCCTCGTACAGGTCCAGCGCGGTGATCTTCGGGCAGCGTTCCAGAAGTTCGCGCGACAGATAGCCGTAGCCGGCACCGAGGTCGGCGGCGCGTCCGGCCAGGTCGGCCGGCAGGTGCTCGGCCAGCAGCGCCGACGCCGGATCGATGCGATCCCAGGCGAACACGCCCGGGCGGCTGAGGAAGCGACCGCCCACGATCGGACGCACCGCATCCAGCGCCGACCAGCGCTTGGCCAGGTCAACGTCGTGCTGGCCCTGCAGCGGGGCGGTCCAGTACACGCGGCAGTGGTTCTTGGTCAGGCAGCCACCGAGGCCGGCCAACTGCTTGAGGTCGCCCTCGCCCGAACGCGCACCTTCGTTGTTGGACTGGCAGGCAACGATGCGGCCGCCATCGGCGACCAGCGCCAGCGCACGGGCGAACAGCGCACGGGCTTCTTCGCGCTGGCGCGGCGGCAGCACCAGCACCAACGGGTAGCGGCCCTTGCCGGCCGCGTCATCCAGCTGGCCGCTGACGGTCCAGCCGGCAGCCTGCTGCAGCGGTTGCGCGAACGGGGCGAAGCTCTGTTCGCAGTGCACCTCGCGGTTGCCGGCCACTTCGCGCAATGGCC
Organism: Stenotrophomonas sp. DDT-1; assembly: GCF_001580555.1. NCBI lineage: Bacteria > Pseudomonadati > Pseudomonadota > Gammaproteobacteria > Lysobacterales > Lysobacteraceae > Stenotrophomonas > Stenotrophomonas sp. DDT-1. Next base: position 123,120 of record NZ_LEKR01000007.1, on the reverse strand, counting down.
AGCCATCGCGGGCACGCAGGAAGGCCACCGGGCCCTCCGGCCAGCGCAGGGCGCCTTGGGAGAACGGCAGGAGCAGGGTCTGCAGGGGGGCGTCGTCGCTGGAGGCCATCGGCGCGGGTACTTCAAGCGTGAGGGCCGTCCATTGTACCGGCTTGGCCGGGCCGGCCCCGGCGGCCCGCTTTGCGAAACCCGAACGGGGCCTTGATCCGCCAGAAACATTGAAACGTTCAGGGTAGAGGCTCCCCCCGGAAACCCAGGAGAACCTGCATGCGAGCCTTGTTCGTCGGTGGCGTGGTCGACAACAGTGAAATGGACCTGGAAGGCAGCCATCCGCCCGTGCACTACCCCGAGGATACCGGCGGCGGCCACTCGCGCTACCGGCTGCACCAGATCGGTCATGGTGCCGACGGCAGCGTGGCCTATGCGGTGTACGGCGCGCCGGACCTGGCTGATGACGAGGTGGCGAGGGTTGCAGAGGAGCGGGCGTACGCACGTCGATTCGAGGCGACGCCGACGTTGTTCGAGCACTGACACATCTGTAGCGCCCGAGCCCACGCTCGGGCGACGGCGCAGCCGCGCAGACCACAGCCGAGCGTGGGCTCGGCTCTACATCAGGATCAAACCGGCGGTTCGAGGCCACGCCGACGGCGTTTCGGATCAAGGCGCCTTGGGTGGCAGGCGGTTGATACTGGCGATTTCATCCAGCCACACATGGTGCTGCTGCACCGGCGTGTCGTAGTCATCCAGGCGCAACTGGCCGTTGCTGCCTTCATCACCAGCGGCGTTGCGGTATTGCTGCACAGTTGGCCTCACCGCCACCGTGCCGAGCAGGCGGCGGCCATCGTGCAGAATCAGTTCCACCTGCGTTTCGCCATCCAGCTGCGGCAGCAGGGCTTCCAGGCGCGCGATCTGCGCCGGATCGGTGTGGATACGTGGAGCTATACGGGACATCGGCGACCTCCTGACTGCAGGGTCGCCGATCGGCCGTGAATGTTCAGTGCAGCGCGCTGTCCGCGCGCGGCACCTGCACTTTGCGCACGGCAGCCACCAGCTGCGCTACCGAGTACGGCTTGGCCACATGCTCCTGGAAGCCCGAGGCCAGCGCGCGGCGACGGTCGTCGGCACGCGCCAGTGCAGTCACCGCCACCGCAGGCAAGGTCGCCGCATCCACGCCCATGTCCTCGCGCAAGGTGCGCACCAGCCCATAGCCATCCATGCCCGGCATGCCGATGTCGGTCAGCAGCACGTGGTATTGCAGGTGGCCGGTGTCGGCCAGCAATGCCAGCGCTTCGCCGGCCGAGCTGGCCGCAGACACGCTGGCGCCCTGCTCTTCCAGCATGCGCCGCAAGTACTCCAGCACTTCCGGCTGGTCTTCCACCGCCAGCACATGCATGCCGCGCAGCGGATACGGCTCGACGATCACCGGCTCCAGGATCGGCCCGCTGATCACTTCGCGCAGCGGCCGCCGTTCGGCATCGGGAACATGCTGGGGCAGGCGCACGGTGAAGGTCGCGCCGTGGCCGTGGCCCTCGCTGGCCGCAGTGACCGTGCCACCATGCAGTTCGACCAGCTGCTGCACGATCGCAAGGCCCAGGCCCAGGCCGCCATGGCGGCGGGTGGTGGTGCCGTCGGCCTGGCGGAAGCGGCTGAACAGATGATTGAGGAATTCGGGTGCGATGCCATCACCGCTGTCACGCACGGTGATCTCCCAGTAGTTGCCGTCGGCCCGCAGCTGCAGGTCGATGCGGCCTTCAGCCGGGGTGAACTTGATCGCGTTCGAGAGCAGGTTCCAGAACACCTGCTGCAGGCGCGTGGCGTCGCCCAGCACCAGGCTGGGTTGCGTGGGCAGCTGCAGGTGCACGTCCAGCGCCTTGCCTTCGGCCACCAGTTCCTGCGCGCCGATCGCCTCACCCAGCACCGCGCACAGGTCCAGCACTTCCACCTCCAGCTGCACCTTGCCCAGCAGCATGCTGCTGAGGTCGAGCATGTCCGAGATCAGCCGCTTCTGCGCACCGGCGCTGTTGGCGATCACGTTCAGGCCCTTGTACAGCGGACTGGTGTTGTCCACGCGCTGCAGAAGCAATTCGCTCCAGCCGAGGATGGTGGTCAACGGCGTACGCAGCTCATGCGACAGCGTGGCCAGGAATTCATCCTTCAGCCGCGCCATGTTTTCCGCAGCACTGCGCGCGGCACGCTCGGACTGCAGCAGTTCCTCGCGGGCCAGCTCGATCTCGCGGCGTTCGGTCACGTCCGGGCTGCTGCCGGCCAGGCCGATGAAGCGGCCCATGCGCGAGAAGCGCGGGCGGGCGTTCATCTCCAGCCAGCGCCACTGGCCATCGGCACGGCGTGCGCGCACGAGCGCGTGCATCGAGCGCTGCGCCTTCAATGCTTCCTGCAGTTCGTACTCGAAGACCGATGCGTCGTCCGGATGCACCAGGCCGCGCCAGACGTCCTCCGGCACGCGCGTCTCGTCACCGCCAAAGAACTCGCTGAAGGCACTGTTGACGAAACGGGCATGGCCGCGCTCGTCCAGCACCCACACCGGCATCGGCAGGCCGTCGGCCAGCGCGCTGAAGCGGGCTTCGCTTTCGCCCAGCTCCACTTCCATCTGCTTGCGTGCGGTGATGTCGAAGAACAGGATGCCGACCTTGTCCTCGCCCGGCCGGCCCACGCGCACCGCATCCACCGCGAACGAGCGGCCCAGCGCACGCGCCTCCATCTCGAACTGGGCCGGGCGGCCGCTGCGTGCGACCTCGCCATAGATGCGGAACCAGTCCTGCTCATGGCCGGGCTCCAGCGCCGTCATGCGCTTTCCACGCGCATCCTTCAGCCCGGTGTGGCGCTCGAAGGCATCGTTGACTTCGATGAAGCGGTAGTCGACCGCACGATCACCCTCGAACAGCACCTGGATCACGCAGAAACCGGCGTTGATGCGCTCAAGCACGCCATGATGCAGGTCGGGTTCGGGCGCCGGCACCGTCATCGGTGGGCGCTCCACGAGGGGCGGCAGTGTGGACAAGGGTGTCTGTGCAGGCCAGGTTGGAGGCACAGCATGTTCCAAAGGGCGTATTCACAGCGTCAAGCGCCGTCAGTCATGGTTGACGTCGATGAATTGGCGGCAACCGCTCTTGCAGACGACGCATGCGGCCATTGCCGATACCGGGAAGCAGGATCACACTCGATCTGTGATCAACATCGCCCCCATCGAGGGGACGCAGGAGACCGTGATGAAACGCTCACTCGCGATTGCCCTGTTGGCAGGCGCCCTGGCGGCGGGCGGCGCCAGCGCGGCCCCGCGCACCGTGACCGACCCGGAAGCTCCCCGCGCATTGCAGGCCGATGGCCCGGTCAGCGTGAAGTGGGACGATCCGGCCCAATTCACCGAGATCCGGCAGAGTACCAACCGCTTCGAAGCCGAGCGTGGCGACTGGGTGCAGCAGCTGGCACGCTACCTGCAGACCGCTGCCGCCAAACCGCTGCAACCGGGACAGACGCTTGATGTGACCCTGGTCGACATCAAGCGCGCCGGTGACTACGAGCCGTGGCACGGCCCGCGCGGTCGCGACATCCGGATCATGCGCGACATCTACCCACCGCGGATCAGCCTGCAGTACACGCTGAAGGACGCCAGCGGCCGCATCGTCAGCGAGGGCGACGCGCGCCTGAGCGATACCGGCTACCTGCACAACATCGGCCTGAAGAGCGACAGCGATCCACTGCGCTACGAGAAGCGCCTGATCGACGACTGGGTGAAGCGGCAGCTGACAGCGCAGGCCACCGCAGCACGGTAGGCCGTAGGCCCATCGGCAGGTGTCGACCTTGGTCGACACGGATTCACAGCGCCGACCAGGGTCGGCCGCTACGGAAGCCGAGCGTGGGTTCGGCTCTACACGTACACCTTCGCCACGCGCTTGACCGCGCACGGCAGCTGGTAGGCACTGACGCCACAGCGCGGCGCCAGCTCTGACAGCGTCGGCGCGGAACCCCACAGCTCCACCACGCTGCCGATGCCGGCCTGCGGATGCGCGGTCAGGTCCACCGTCAACATGTCCATCGACACGCGCCCGATCAGCCCGCCGGGCTGGCCGTCGATCAGCACCGGGGTGCCGTTCGGGGCGAACTGCGGGTAACCGTCGGCATAGCCAAGCGCGACCACGCCCACGCGGGTGCGCGCCTTGGCCACGAAGCGCGCGCCATATCCCACTGGTTCACCGGCTTCAATCCAGCGATCGGCGATCACCTTGGACTGCATCGTCATCACCGGGCGCAGTCGCGCGGTCAACGCGGTGTCATCCGGCAGCGGGTTGGCGCCGTACAGCATCAGGCCCGGGCGCACCCAATCGCTGCGCACCTCCGGCCAGCCCAGCAGCGCGGGCGAGTTGCACACGCTGGTCTCGCCCTCCAATCCATCAATGGCGCGCGCGAAGGTTGCGGCCTGCTCGCGGGTGCGCTCGCTGTCCAGTTCGTCGGCACGTGCCAGGTGGGTCATCAGCACGATGCGCTCGACCTGCGGCAGCGCCGACAGGCGTGCATGCGCGGCGCGGAAGCTGTCCACGTCCAGGCCGAGGCGGTGCATGCCGCTGTCCAGCTTCAGCCACACCGTCAACGGGCGCGGGCTGTCGAACGCCGCCAGTGCCTCCACTTGCCACGGCGAACCGACGGCGAACCAGAAGTCATGCTCGGCCACCAGCGCCATGTCGCTGGGCTCGAAGATGCCTTCCAGCAGCAGGATCGGCGCACGGATGCCGGCCTTGCGCAGCTCCAGTGCCTCTTCGATGGTGGCCACGCCGAATCCATCGGCCTCGCCCTCCAGCGCCTGCGCACAGCGCACCGCGCCATGCCCATAGGCATCAGCCTTGATGATCGCCAGGGCCTTGCCACCGCCCAGTTCACGGGCGAGCCGGTAGTTGCTGCGCAGGGCGTCCAGATCGATCAGCGCGCGGGCAGGACGCATGTGCGGTTCTCGTGTTGCGGCGCGTGACCGTACTGGCCGTAGCGGAAAATATCCAGGCCTTCGGTGCTGATCTGCGGCTGTCGCGCGCTCATCAGGTCGGCCAGGTAGCGGCCTGAGCCGCAGGCCATGGTCCAGCCCAGCGTGCCGTGTCCGGTGTTGAGGTACAGGTTGCGGAACGGCGTGACGCCGATCACCGGCGTACCGTCCGGCGTAGCCGGGCGCAGGCCGGTCCAGAACTGCGCGCGCGACAGGTCGCCGCCCTTCGGATAGAGATCCCTGACCACCAGTTCCAGGGTCTCGCGGCGGCGCTGCGACAGCGACAGGTCGAAGCCGGCCACTTCGGCCATGCCACCGACACGGATGCGGTCGTCGAAGCGGGTCACCGCCACCTTGTAGCTCTCATCGAGGATGGTCGAGGTCGGCGCCATCGCCGGGTCGGTGATCGGCAGGGTCAGCGAGTAACCCTTCAGCGGGTACACCGGCAGGCGCATGCCCAGCGGTGCGACCAGCGCCGGTGAGTAGCTGCCGAGCGCAACCACGAAGCGGTCGGCGGTTTCCAGCTTGCCGTCGATGCGCACGCCGGTGATGCGGTCGCCATCGAACTCCAGGCCGGTGATGTCCTGGTCGAAGCGGAATTCAACGCCGGCATCCACGCACATCTGCGCCAGGCGGCGGGTGAACAGCTGGCAGTCGCCGGTCTGGTCACGCGGCAGGCGCAGCGCGCCGACCAGGCCATCGACGTGGGCCAGGGCCGGTTCGGCCTGGATGATGCCGGCCCGGTCCAGCACCTCGTACGGCACGCCGTACTGGGCCAGGATCTCGATGTCCTGCGCCGAGGCATCCAGCTGCTGCTGGGTGCGGAACAACTGGGTGGTGCCCAGGTCGCGGCCTTCGAATTCGATGCCGATCTGCGCGCGCAGCTCGTTCAGGCAGTCGCGACTGTACTCGGACATGCGCACCATGCGCGCCTTGTTGATCGCATAACGCTCGTGGGTACAGTTGCGCAGCATCTGCCACAGCCAGCGGTACTGGGCCAGGTCCATGCCCGGCTTGATCGCCAGCGGCGCGTGTTTCTCGAACAGCCAGCCGATCGCCTTCTTCGGCACGCCCGGCGCCGCCCACGGCGAGGTGTAGCCGAACGACAGCTGGCCGGCATTGGCGAAGCTGGTCTCCAGCGCTGGGCCGGGCTGGCGGTCGATGACCGTGACTTCAAACCCGGCCTGTCGCAGGTACCAGGCACTGGTAGTGCCGATCACGCCGCTGCCGAGAACTAGGACTCGCATGGGACTTCTCCAACCCGATCATTCCCTGCACTGGAGCGTGCCGGGGCCATAATTGGGGAAGTATAGACAGCCGATACCAGTTGATTTGCCTGAATTGAAATCAACCGGCAGGATGTTCTCCTGCAATTCATTCCCCAAGGTTGACGGCCATGGCCACCCGTACCCGCGAACTGGACAAGATCGACCGCAAGATCCTGCGCATCCTGCAGGCCGAAGGCCGCATCTCCTTCACCGAGCTGGGCGAGCGGGTTGGCCTGTCGACCACCCCGTGCACCGAGCGGGTACGCCGCCTGGAACGCGAAGGGGTAATCACCGGCTATCACGCCCACCTCGACCCGGCCGCGGTAAAGGCCAGCCTGCTGGTGTTCGTGGAGATCAGCCTGGCCTACAAGTCCGGCGACATCTTCGAGGAATTCCGCCGCGCCGCGCTGAAGCTGCCCAACGTGCTGGAATGCCACCTGGTGTCGGGCGACTTCGATTACCTGCTGAAAGCACGGATCAGTGAAATGGCCTCCTACCGAAAGCTGCTCGGCAGCACGTTGCTGACACTGCCGCATGTACGTGAGTCGAAGAGCTACATCGTGATGGAAGAGGTGAAGGAGACGCTGAGCCTGCCGATTCCGGATTGAAGCTGGGAACCGGTTGGGGTCAGAGCCCGCTGCGCGGGATCCGACCCCGGTCGGCATCTGGCAAGGGGTCGGATCCCGCGCAGCGGGCTCTGACCCCGGTCATGGCGACAGTCAGCGTTGCTGCGGATGCTTCTGCGAGCGCTGCTCCTGCTGCTTGCCGCCCTTGTGCGGCAGCTGCGGCTCCATCTGTTGCTGTTGCTGTTGCTGCTGCGGGTTGCGGCCCTGCGGTTCCTTGCCGGGATGACGGTTCTGCTGGTTTTTCATGGTCGCGATCCAGTGGACGAAGGACATGCGGCGGCGGAATGCCGGCGCAGGGCCACGGTGGTCCCGCAACGGTTAATCGCAGGCGAAAAAGCAGTGATCGGCTGGATGCTGTTTTCGTGCGTTCAGCCCGCTCAGCGTCAGCCAGCCGCCAACCTTGGTGGCGCCAGGACTCAGCGCTTGATCTGTTGCCCATCGCCGGCCGGCACGCTGTCGTAATAGCGGCCGGTGCGCGAATCGAACACGCGGTTCGGCCCGGCCGGGCGCACGCCCGGAACGATGCGGCCATTGCGGTCATAGACCTTGTCGGCCGGCTTCGGCACCGGCGCCGGCGCGACCCGGGCCGGACCGGTGGACTTGATCGGCTGCGCCGGCTGCGGCGACGGCAGCACCTGCGGTTGCGGGCGAGCGGCCTGTGGCGGTGGTGCCACGGGCTGCGGCGCCACGGTGGTCGCGCTGCGGGTCGCAGTCGGATCGGCGGTCGGCACCTGCGCCGTCGCCACGATGGGCAACAGGGCCAGCAGCAGGGAAAGGATCGGTTTCATGGCACGCTCCGGCGTGGATCGCGTTCACCTTGCGCCTGCCCCTGTGTGCCGCCCATGAACGGCCATCACACTTGCAAGGTCGCGTCTTCACCCCCACGTTTTCCGCCATCCCCAGGCCATCGACCCCACGGAGCGCCGCCATGACTGCCTTCGACCTGACGCCCCCCACTGCCACCCAGACCGAGGCGCTGATCGCCGGCCTCAGCAGCGAAGAGCGCCGCGTGCTGCTGCAGCACGGCACCGAGGCGCCGTTCTGCGGCGTGTTCCTCGACAACAAGCGCGAGGGGGTCTACTGCTGCAGGCTGTGCGCGCTGCCGCTGTTCCGCTCCAGCACCAAGTTCGATTCCGGCACCGGCTGGCCCAGCTTCTTTGCCCCGTTTGACCCGGCGCACGTGCGCGAGATCCGTGATACCAGCCATGGCATGGTGCGCACCGAGATCACCTGCGCGCGCTGCGGCAGCCACTTGGGCCACGTGTTCCCGGATGGCCCGCCGCCCACCTACGAGCGCCACTGCCTGAACTCCGTCTCACTTTCGTTCACCGGCAATGGCGAGCCCTGGCCCGATCCGTTGCAGCGTGGCGGCGCCGAAAGCGGCGTGGCGGGCTGAAACACCCCGCCGACCGATTTCACAGATTCCCTCTTCAGAAAACCGGGGGACGGGCCGACAAGGAGATATCCCCGCTCCTTGCGTTGCGCCATGCTCATCATCGTTGGATTCCTGGTCGTCATCATCAGCGTGATCGGGGGCTACCTCGGTGCCCACGGCCGCCTGGGTGCCCTCTGGCAGCCCTATGAGCTGGTCATCATCGGCGGCGCCGCGCTCGGCGCCTTCCTGGTCGGTACCCCGGCCAAGACGGTCAAGCAGACCCTGCAGGCCATGGTGGGTGTGTTCAAGGGCCCGCGCTACAAGCAGCAGGACTACATCGATGTGCTCAGCCTGCTCTATGAACTGCTCAACAAGGCCCGCCGCGAGGGCTTCATGGCGTTGGAAGACCATGTCGAGCGCCCGGCCGAAAGCGCGCTGTTCGGCAATTACCCCAAGGTGCAGGCCGACCACCACCTGATCGACTTCATCACCGACTGCCTGCGCCTGATGATCGGCAGCAACATCGAGCCGCATGAGCTGGAGCCGCTGCTGGAACTGGAGCTGGAAAAGCACCACGCCGAGGCCATGGCACCCTCACAGGTGCTGACCAAGGTCGCCGACGGGCTGCCCGGTTTCGGCATCGTGGCCGCGGTGCTGGGCATCGTCATCACCATGGGTTCGATCGGCGGCGACATCGTCGAGGTCGGTGGCCACGTGGCCGGTGCGCTGGTCGGCACCTTCCTGGGCATCCTGCTGGGCTACGGCTTCGTCGGCCCGATGGCGGCCGCGATGGAAGCGCGCGCCGAGCAGGACAGCCGCATCTACGAATCGGTCAAGACCGCCCTGCTGGCCTGCCTGCGCGGCTACAACCCGAAGATCGCGCTGGAATTTGCCCGCAAGACGCTGCCGTCGAACGTGCGCCCGGCCTTCTCCGATTTCGAGCAGCACCTGAAGACGGTCAAGTAAGCCATGGCCGAGACCAAGCCCACCGTCATCGTCCGCCGGGTCAGGAAGGCCGGCCACGCCGCCCATCATGGTGGTTCGTGGAAGGTGGCCTATGCCGACTTCGTGACCGCGATGATGGCGTTCTTCCTGGTGCTGTGGCTGATGGCCACCACCAACAAGAACGACCGTGCGGCCATTTCCGAGTACTTCCGCAACCCCAGCCCGTTGAGCGGTCAGAGCGCCACGCCGGCGCCCGGCATGGCCGGCCCGGGCGGCGCCAGCACCTCGATGATCAAGCTGGGCGGTGCCACCGACATTTCGCGTGGCAACAGCAACGACCCGTTCCAGAACCAGAAGGAAGCGGTACCGCAGCCGGTGGACCAGCAGCAGCGCGACAAGCAGCAGCTGGAAGCACTGATGAAGGAGCTGCAGGAAGCGATCAGCAGGAGCCAGGCGCTGGAGCCGTTCAAGGACCAGCTGCTGCTGGACCTGACCCCGGAGGGCCTGCGCATCCAGATCGTGGACAAGCAGAACCGACCGATGTTCGACCTCGGCAGCGCCACGCTGAAACCGTACACGCAGCAGATCCTGCACGAGCTGGCCAACTACCTGAACCACGTGCCGAACCGGATCAGCCTGACCGGCCACACCGACATCACCGCCTATTCGGCTGCACGTGGCTACGGCAACTGGGAACTGAGCGCCGATCGTGCCAATGCCGCCCGCCGCGCGCTGGTGGACGGCGGCCTGGAGGACAACAAGATCACCCGCGTGGTCGGCCTGTCTTCATCGGTGCTGTTCGACAGGGCCGACCCGCAGAACCCGATCAACCGCCGCATCAGCATCGTGGTGATGACCCAGGCCGCCGAAGCGGCCGCGCTGGCGGGTGCCGGCCCGCAGGTGGGGCTGTCGGCGCCCACCACCGACCCGGACGTGCAGGCCGCGCAGGGTGAGGCGCACTGAACCGGGGTCAGATCCCTTTCCCGTGGAAAGGGATCTGACCCCACCTGCGCGCGGCCGCTACAATGGTGGTCTTTCCGTTTCCAGGTGACCCCACCCCATGTCCCAGAACTCCAAGGCCAAGCGCGACAAGCGCAAGAAGCAGCAGGCCAAGCGCCCGTTCCTGCGCCTGAATGCCCAGCAGCAGGTGCAGAACCATGCCGTGCTGACCAACGAAGACGGCCAGGTGGTCGCCGCCATCGGCCTGCAGGGCCGCGAATGGCTGCTGGCCATCGGTGGCCAGACCATGGGCAACGCCGAGAACCCGGTGCCGATGCTGGCCATGCTCAAGCACCTGTCCAACGTGCAGGAAAAGGAAGGCCGCAAGGTCAACCTGGAGTATTCCGAGCTGCTGCAGAAGCTGCTGGACACCCTGGCCGCTGAATCCGGCCAGACCGCTGACGAGTATCTGGACAAGCTGGTGTCCGAGTTCGAGACCGTGGAAGCCGAAGAAGGCGAAGAAGCCACTGAGGCCGCCGAAGGCGATGTGGTTGAAGCTGCTGCCGACGCCGAGGCCCCCCCGGCCGCTGACAGCGACAGCAAGCCGCAGGCCTGAACCGGCCGCGGCGGTGACGGTCTACGTCGATGACGCGGTGCATCCCTGGCGCGGACAGCGCTGGGCGCACCTGATGGCCGACACCCTGGCCGAGCTGCACGCGATGGCGGCGCAGCTCGGCATCCCCCCGCGGGCCTTCCAGAACAAGGCCAGCGGTGCCCATTACGATGTCACGGTCGAGCTGCGCGCGCAGGCGATCGCGCTTGGCGCGCGAGCGATTTCCCGGCACACCGAGCGCGAACTGGTCAAGGCGGTGATCGCCAACGCCCGGGCGCAATACCGGCCATAGGCTCGGCTGCCGTTTGCCTCCTGTAGAGCCGGGCCGATGCTCGGCTGCTCTTCGCGGACTGCAGCCGAGCGCGGGCTCGGCTCTACAGGCCCGATCAGAACGGGTCGCTGCCCAGGCGGATTTCCACGTTCAGCAGCGAGCACAGCGCCAGCATCGCGTCGTCGTCACGGGTCAGCGCCATCACCCCGGTGAAGCCGTCGCTGCCGGCATCCACGCTCCACAGCGTGTAGTTGTGCTCGCGCAGGCGGTCGAAGGCGGTGGCCATCAGCTGCACGCCGTCCAGGCCTTCGGCAAAGTCCTCGTCGTCCAGGTCGCCACCCCAGTCCAGCTGCAGGTTGAAGCGCGCCGACAGCTCGTTCACCGCCGACTGCAGCGATTCCAGGTCGTCGCGCTCCACATCGAAACCGGACTGCCAGGCGATGGCGGTGAACAGCGCCGGCAGCCAGTCGCTGTCCGCTTCCAGCGGCTGCCCGTCCTCGGACAGGTGCTCGCGCCAGCGGTTGAACTGCTGCAGGGCCAACTCTTCGTCGCCCGGGTTGATCAGCACCAGCAGGTTCCAGACCCGCGCCTCGAATCCATCCTCGTCGAAGTCGTGGATGTCTTCCTCGAAGTCGAAATAGTCGCTGTTGTCGGGCATGGCGGAACGTCCTCTGGGGCAGGCCGGCATTCTACGGTTTATCCTGTGCCGCTGAAGCCGGCCTTGGTGGCCGTCACTGTGAATGAAGCGATGAGCGATACCCCTCCCGACCACCTGGCGATCAACCCGGCCAGCCCCTTCCATGATGCACAGGCGCTGGAGCGCGGCGTCGGCGTGCGTTTCAACGACGTCGAGCGCGACAACGTCGAGGAATACTCGGTCAGCGAAGGCTGGATCCGCGTGCAGGCCGGCAAGGCCCGCGACCGCCGTGGCAACCCGATGACCATCAAGGTCAAGGGCAAGGTCGAGGTGTATTTCCTGGACCAGAAGCCGGAATAACCGGCACCGGCATGTAGAGCCGAGCCTGTGCTCGGCTGCTTTTCGTTCCGGGTTCATGACGCCTGAAGCAAGCGCAGCCGAGCATGGGCTCGGCTCTACATGCCAGGGCGGAATCCGCGTCAGCGTCTGCAACGCCCGGTCCCAGGCGTCATTCGCGCTTGCGCGATTCCAGCAGGTCCAGGTTGCGGATCAGGCGCCGCGAGATCTCGTCGGAGATCACCCCGCGCCGGGTCAACCGGAACAGTTCCTCGCGCTCGGCATTGAGGCCGGCGCTGCGCAGCTGGCGGTACCCCAGCTCCATGCGCCGCACCTTCTCCGGGTCCACATCGGGCCCGTCGCTGTCCTTCTCCAGGTGGCGCTGGTACAGCAGGCTGACCCGCGAGGCGGCGTCGTTGTACAGCTGCACGTTCTCGGTGTTCTGGTTCATCACCAGCTGCTGGCGCATGCGCTCGACCCCGGCCAGCGCGGCCTTGGACGACAGCCGGCGTGCCAGGTCCTCTTCCTTGCGCTCGCCCGAATCGGCCGGCAGCTGCAGGCCCTTCAGCAGCTGCGGCAGCGCCACGCTGGCGCCGACCAGCGAGAACAGGATCACCGCCGCGGCCAGGAAGATCACCAGGTCGCGCGCCGGGAACGCGCTGCCATCAGGCAGGAACAACGGCAGGGTCAGCACGCCGGCCAGGGTGATCGCGCCGCGCACGCCGGCCACCGAGGTCGCCACCACGATGCGCCAGTTCGGTGCCTCGCCGCGTTCCAGGCCTCGGCGACGTGCACGCAGCAGGTTCCAGCGCAGCGACAGCCATACCCACAGCAGGCGCAACAGGATCAGCGCCAGGTTGATCACCACCACGTACACCAGCAGCCACCATGCACTCTGGTGGCCGGACTCGTTCATGGTGGTTGTGGCGCGTTCGACGATGCCGGGCAGCTGCTCGCCCAGCAGCACGAACATGATGCCGTTGAAGCTGAACTGCAGCATGTTCCAGACGCCCGCGCGCTGTACGCGCATGCTGCCGGAGACACGGCCGGTCAGCTCGACGTAGCTCATCGCGATGCCGGCCGCCACGGCAGCCAGGATGCCCGAGGCATGGATCTCTTCGGCCAGCAGATAGGCCGCGAACGGGATCAGCAGGTTGACCAGCATCGCCGCACCCGGTTCCTCGCCGAAGCGGCGCCACAGCCAGCGCTGGAACGTGGACACGCCGAGGGTAACCGCCACGCCCACGGCCAGGCCGGCCACCGCCACCCACACGAAGGTCAGCGAGGCCGTGGCCAGCGAGAAGGAACCGGTCATCACCGCCGCCACCGCGAAGCGGAAGCAGACCAGGCCGGACGCATCGTTGAGCAGCGACTCGCCTTCCAGGATGTGCATCAGTCGCTTGGGAATCGGTGCCTTGGAAGCGATCGCGCCGACCGCCACCGGATCGGTCGGCGAGACGATGGCGGCCAGCGCGAAGCACACCGCCAGCGGCATCACCGGAATCATCCAGTGGATCAGCAGGCCGGCACCGATGACGGTGAACACCACCAGGCCGAACGCCAGTTCGAGGATCGCGCCCTTGTCGCGGAACAGGCCCTGCTTGGGGATGCGCCAGCCATCAAGGAACAGCAGCGGCGGCAGGAACAGCAGGAAGAACACTTCCGGCTCCAGCGCGTGGCCGCGGTTGAACACCCCGGCGATGACCGCGCCCAGGCCGATCTGCACCAGCGGCAGCGGCAACGAGAACGGGAGGACGCGAACCAGGTAGCCGCTGGCGACAACGGCCACCAGCATCGCCAGGACGACTTCAATGGTATGCATGCTTCTTCCAGGAAGCGGCGCGCGGGGAGGCTCGAAGGCCAGCGCCGGAAACCCGGAAAAAACTACCACATGCGGCCATGAGCGCGACGGCCGGGGCGGTCGCGCGTCAGCCCCGGCTCATGCCCCGTCGAAGCGGTACAGGTCCATGGCGAGGAAGCCGGCGTCGATGCCGGCATCGATGCGCCGCGCACCGAAGCTGTCCTCGCCGGCTGCGCCCATCGCGAAGAACAGCGGCAGCAGGTGCTCGTCGGTCGGGTGCGCGCGGTCGGCGAACGGCGCCTGCCGGCGGTAGTCGAACAGGGCCTGGCGATCATCGGCGGCCAGGCGCTGCTCGACCCACTCGATGAAGGGCCGCACGTACGGCGCTTCCTTGCCGTCCTGGTAGTCGCCCCAGTCGTGCAGGTTGTGGGTGATGCTGCCCGAGCCGACCAGCAGCACGCCCTGCTCTCGCAGTGGCGCCAGCGCGCGGCCCAGCGCGAACTGGTGCCCGGGGCCGAGCAGCGGCTGGATCGACAGCGGCACCACCGGGATGTCGGCTTGCGGGCGCAGCAGCCGCAGCGGCACCCACGCGCCATGGTCGAGGCCACGCTGAGGGTCGAGCGCCACCGGCAGGCCGGCAGCGGCGATGCGGCCGGCCACTTCTTCGGCCAGCGCCGGATCGCCCGGCGCCGGGTACTGCAGTTCGAACAGTGCGCGCGGGAAGCCGCCGAAGTCATGGATCGTCGGCGGCTGCGGATGCGCGCCGACCTGCGGCTGCCGGCCCAGCCAGTGCGCCGAGGCCATCACGATGGCGCGCGGGGTTGGCAGATCCTGCGCCAGCTCGGCCAGGCGCACGCCGACCTGGCCCGGATGCAGGGCGGTCATCGGCGAACCATGGGAGATGTACAGCGAAGGCAGGCGGGACATGGAATCCTCCGGTTGCAGGGTCAGGCGGCGATCAGCGCGAGCGCAGGGTCCACTTGCCATCGCCGACCAGGAACAGCACCACCAGCGCCAGCGCCCAGAACGCCGGGTATTCCCAGCCGCCGCCGGCATTGGCGAAACCGAAGCCGTTGGCGCCGTGCACGGTGACGATGGTGCCCAGCAGCAACGGGACGCCGGCCAGGCCCACCCAGCGCGCGTAGATGCCCAGCAGCAGCGCAGTGGTGATCACCAGCTCGGCGCCGATGGTGAGGTAAGCCAGCACGCCGGGCAGGCCCAGCGATTCGAAAAATGCCGCCGTACCGGCCGGGGTGAATACCAGCAGCTTGATCAGCGCATGGACCAGGAACAGCACGCCCAGGGCCAGGCGCAGCAGGGTGGCACCGTACGGGGCCAGCGGCGAGACAGGAGCGGTCGTGGTGTGCATGGCAAAGCACCTTGAAGGGAGTGGAGACAGGTTATTGCGCCTTTACGAGCCGATAAATACGATCGCTTGACCGTATTTATTTCAGAAGACGCAACAATGGACACCCTCGAGGCGATGCGCGTGTTCGTAGCGGTGGTCGAGCGCAACGGCTTCAGTGCCGCGGCACACGCCCTGGACATGTCGACCGCCGGCGTCACCCGCCAGGTCGCGGCACTGGAAAAGCGCCTGTCCACCCGCCTGCTCCACCGCACCACGCGGCGGGTCAGCCCCACCAGCACCGGCGCCGCCTATTACGCCCAGTGCGTGCGCCTGCTGGCCGAGTTCGACGCGCTGGAGGCCAGCATCGGCGCGCAGGCGCTGGAACCCTCCGGCACGCTGCGCATCAACGCACCGGTCAGCTGGGGCATCGCCCGCCTTGGCCCGTTGCTGGCCAGCTACCGCGAGCGCTTCCCGCAGGTGGAACTGGACCTGGCCCTGTCCGACCGCCTGGTGGACATGGTCGAGGAAGGCTACGACGTGGCCATCCGCATCACCCGCGAGCCGAGCCCGGCGCTGATCGCGCGCCGGCTGGGCGAATCGCGGGTGAGCCTGTGCGCGGCGCCGTCCTACCTGGCTGCACGCGGTACCCCACAGACGCCGCAGGACCTGCAGAATCACGCGTGCCTGAGCTACAGCTACTGGGCCGCTGGCGACCACTGGCCGCTGCAGGGACCCGGCGGTGAAGTGAAGGTGGCGGTGAACAGCCTGCTGCACGCCAACAACGGCGACGTGCTGCGCGAAGCGGCGATCGCCGGCATGGGGGTGATCCTGCAACCCGACTTCCTGCTGGAAGACGCGCTGGCCGATGGCCGCCTGGTGCGCGTGCTACCGGAATGGGAGGCCTCGCCGATCGGCATCTTCGCGGTGTATGCCAGCCGTAGCCACCTGGCGCCGAAGGTGCGCAGTTTCATCGACCACCTGGTGGAGGCCGGGGTGTAGCCGAGTCTCGCGCTGGCCGGCAAATACGAAGCCCCGATCAGGCAGGGACTTCATCCAGCGCGTCGATGATCCGCTCCAGCGGCGCCGGCCGCCCCAGCAGATAACCCTGCACCTGGTCACAGCCGTGCGCGGCCAGCCAGTCCAGCTGCCCCGGCGTTTCCACGCCCTCGGCGATGATGGTCAGGCCCATGCTGTGCCCCAGCGACAACAGCGCGCGGCAGATCGAGGCATTGCGTGGGTTGGTTTCCACGTCGGCGACGAAACTGCGATCGATCTTCAGGATGTCCAGCGGCAGGTGCTGCAGGTAGGACATGCTGGAATAGCCGGTGCCGAAATCGTCCAGCGACACGCTGATGCCCTGCTCGTGCAGGCGTTGCATGGTCTGCATCGCCTGCGCCGGCTTGCGCATCAGGCTGCTCTCGGTCAGCTCCACGTGCAGTGCGCCGCGGGCCAGTCCGAACTCCTGCTGGACGCGGGTGAATTCGGCCACCAGGTCGCTGTTGAAGAACTGCACTGCCGACACGTTGACCGCGATCGGCAGCTCGCCCCAACCGGCCTCGACCAACCGGCGCTGTGCCTTCGCCGCAGCGCGGATCACCCAGCGGCCCAGTGCCAGGATCAACCCGGTGTCCTCGCACAGCTGGATGAACTCGTTGGGCGGGATGAAGCTGCCATCGGCCTGCGGCCAGCGCAGCAGGGCCTCCAGCGCGGCCGGGCTGCCATCGCTGGCGTGCCGGATCGGCTGGAAGTACAGCTGGAACTCGTTGTCGATGGCGGCGTGGATGCGCCCGGCCAGGCGCAGGCGGTCGGCCAGCCGCGTGGTCACTGCCGCATCGAACCAGACCACCACGTTGCCCTCGGCACGCGCCGCGTGCGCGGCCTGTGCGGCCATGCCGATCACCTGCTCGGCGCTGTGGCCGTCGCCGGCAGTGTGCACGGCCACACCGATGCGCGGTTCGAACTGGTGCAGTGAATCCTTGCCACGCATCGGCGCTGACACGATCTGCAGCAGGTCATCCAGCACGCGCTGGGTATCGTGCTCGGCCCCGATCGCGAACACGAAGTCTTCCGCCGGCTGGAATGCCAGCGTGCCGCAACGCGCCCCCAGTCCACCGAGCCGGGTCGCCATCGACTGCAGCACCGCATCGCCGATCTCACGGCCCAGCGTATCGGCCACAAGCTGCAGGCCACGCAACTGCACGAAGGCGATGGTGTAGCCCTGCTGCTGCTCGTCCAGCTGTTCGGTCAGGGCGCGCACGTTGAGCAGGCCAGTGGCCGGGTTGTGCCGTGCCTGGTAGGCCAGGTCGCGCTCGTAGGCCAGCCGTTCGCTCACATCCTCGGCCAGCACGAGGCACGCCGGCTGTCCGTCGAAATCGAGTTTGGACAGGTGTGCGCGCACCTCGAACACGCTGCCGTCCTTGCGCCGGTGCAGGCGCACGGTCGCGTCCGGAGGATCGCCCACCTGTGCGCGCTGGATGGCACCCCGCACCTCGTCCCAGCCTTCGCGCGGGCGGATGTCGAGGATGCTCATCGCCAGGAACTCGTCTCGGCTGTAGCCGTACTGGCGCACCGCAGCGTCGTTGACCTCGATGAAGCGCAGCGTATCCGGGTCGAATACCCAGAACGGCGCCGGATTGCGGTCGAACAGCAGCCGGAAGCGCCGTTCCACTTCGCTCATCTGCTCGCGCGCCTGATAGCGTTCGCTCAGGTCGGTCAGCGCGCCGATCATGCGCCGCTCGCTGTCGGCCACTTCCACCCGCTGCCCACGTGCGCCCACCCAGCGCACCTCGCCCCCGGGCAGTACCAGGCGGAACACCTGGTCGAGCACGGCGCTGCCGGCGAATGCCTGGTCAAAGGCATGCTGCAGGCGCGCGGCATCGTCGCGGTGCACGCGTGCGAAGAAATCGGCCACCGGCAGCGCATCGGTCTGCACGCCAAAGATCTCGCGCGCCAGCGGCGACCAGCGCAGCAATGCGGCGTCCTCATCCACGTACCAGGTACAGACACGACCGACCTGGTGCGCAAGACGCAGCTCGGCGTGGCCTGTTTTCAGCTCCTCGGCCATCGCCTGCTGGCTGCGGGTGCTGCGCCGCACGGCGTACAGCAGCACCAGCAACACCGCGATGTAAGCCAGTACGATCGCCACCGACGCCTGCAGGTACGGCCACCACGGCGCCAGTACGTCTTCGTCGGCCAGGCCGACCTGCACCGCCAGCGGGCTGTGTTCCAGCGTGCTGATGGTCATGATGCGCGGTACGCCGTCGACCACACCCGGCACGCTGCCCAGCTCGACCACCGCCTGCGTGCCGAGCAGGTCACGGCGCGGCAGGCCGTAGCGGCGGCCCACCGTGCCGTGCGGATCAGGCACGCGGGCCAGCATGTAACCCTCGGCATCGCTGATCGAGACCAGTCCGTTGGGGCCGACATCGAGGCCGCCGACGATGCGTTGCAGTTCGCCACAGCGCAGCCGTGCCAGCAGCCAGCGTTCGCCGGCCATCGGCAGCGCCAACGGCACCACCCAACCGCCATCGCTGGCCCGCTGCGGCGGGCCGATGTACAGGGCGCTGCCCTGGCCACGACGCTGCGGGTCGGTCCACAGCGGCAGCTGCAGGTCGCCCTCGCCGGCCGTCAACGGTCGGCCATGGCGGTCGAGCACGGCGATGCTGTGCAGTTCGGCATGCCGGCCCAGCACCCCGCCGATGGAGGCATCCATCAAGGCCGGCGCCTGCGCCGGCACGCTGCGGAACAGCTCGGCGGCGTCGGCCGCGATGCCGGACATGGCGCGCTCCAGGTTGCGCAGTTCCAGCGCCAGCAGGCGCTCGCTGCCCACCGCCAGCGCCCGGCTCTGCCGCTGTGCCGCTTCCAGGCGGCGGTGGTAGTCATTGACCAGCATGAGGGTCAGGCCGGTTACCAGCAGCACGCCCAGCAGCACTCCGCCCCAGGTAATGGCGCGCAGCGGGCGGGCCAACGCGCGTTTCAGCGCGGGCATCGGCGGGTGTTCCTTGTGCAGTCGGCTGGCTTCATGCGCGAACGAATCCTCCACGTCCCCGACCTCAACGGCCGGTGGACGCCATTCTTGACGCCTGACCCGCCCCCGCATGGCCACCTCCCCGTGTCCGCGCAGGGCTCCAGGGTCCAGCATGCACCACCCCGGTGACGGCGTGAAGATCGCGTCTGCGCGTTCAGCCAGATCCTGCACAGGACGGGCGGCGCAAGGACGCGGCCAGTGGCGCCGGAGCGGATTAGACTTGGGGTTTTCCGCTGCAAGAGAAGTCCATGTCCAAGCTGCGCCGTCCCACCCTGGCGCTGGCCATCGTTGCCAGCCTGTCCCTGGCCGCCTGTGACCGCCCGGCCGAACCGGCCGCCGGTGCCACCGCGCCGGCCGATGCCGCCCCCGCTGCGGCCAAGCCGATGCTGGGCAGTTTCGGCTTCGATGCCAGCGGCATGGATCGCAGCATCGCCGCCGGCGACGACTTCTTCGGCTTCGCCAATGGCACCTGGGTGAAGAACACCGAGATTCCGGCCGACCGCTCGCGCTTCGGCAGCTTCAACGTCATTGCCGAGAAGACCCTGGCCGATACCCGCGCCATCCTTGAAGGGGCGGCGGGCAACACCAAGGCCAGCGGTGACGACAAGCTGATCGGCGACTACTACGCTGCCTACATGGACGAAGCCGGCATCGAGCAGCGCGGCGTTGCACCCGTGGAGCCGCAGCTGAAGGCGATCGATGCGATCGCCGACAAGGCCGGGCTGGCCCGCGCCCTCGGCGGCGACCTGCGCGCCGACGTCGACCTGCTCAATGCCACCAACTTCTATACCGACCGCCTGTTCGGCCTGTGGGTGTCGGTGGACCTGCTGCAGCCGGACCGCACCGCGCCGTACCTGGTGCAGGGCGGGCTGGGCATGCCCGACCGCGATTTCTACCTGGGCGGCGGCCGCATGGCCGAGCTGCGCAAGCAGTACCAGGCCTACATCGCGCAGATGCTGCAGCTGGCCGGTGTGGCCGATCCGGCCGGCAAGGCACAACGCATCCTGGCGCTGGAGACGAAGATCGCGCAGGCGCATGCCACCCAGGAAGAAACCAATGATGTGACCAAGGGTGCCAATCCGTGGACCCAGGCCGACTTCAACGCCAAGGCGCCGGGCATGGACTGGAACGCCTTCCTTGACGCCGCCGCGCTGGGCAACCAGCAGGACTTCATCGTGTGGCAGCCCAAGGCCGTGGCCGGCCTGTCCAGGCTGGTCGCCACCGAGCCACTGGAGGTGTGGAAGGACTACCTGGCCTTCCACGCGCTGGACCGTGCCGCCGCCTACCTGCCGAAGAAGTTCGCCGATGCCCGCTTCGCCTTCCATGGCACCGCGCTGAGCGGCACGCCGCAGCAGAGCGACCGCTGGAAGCGCGCCGTGGACGATGCCAACCATGCCGTCGGCGAAGCCATCGGCAAGCGCTATGTCGAGAAGCACTTCGACGCGAAGACCAAGGAACGCGCGGACGAGATGGCAAAGAACATCATTGCCGCCTTCGCCAAGCGCATCGACGCGCTGTCGTGGATGTCGCCGCAGACCAAGGCGAGCGCCAAGGCGAAGGTGGCCGGCCTGACCGTGGGCATGGGCTATCCGGAAAAGTGGCGCGACTACACTGGCCTTGAGATCCGCCGTGATGACCCGCTGGGCAATGCGCAGCGCGCCGAGCTGTTCGAGTACCAGCGCAACATCGCCAAGCTGGGCAAGCCGGTCGACCACAGCGAGTGGGCGATGCTGCCGCAGACCATCAACGCGATGAACGTACCGCTGGAGAATCGCCTGGTGTTCCCGGCCGCGATCCTGCAGCCGCCGTTCTTCGACGGCGCCGCCGACGACGCGGTGAACTACGGTGCGATCGGCGCGGTGATCGGCCACGAGATCAGCCATGGCTTCGACAACGCCGGTGCGCTGTTCGATGAAACCGGCAAGCTGCACAACTGGTGGACCGCCGAGGACCTGAAGCAGTTCAACGCCGCCGGTGATGCGCTGGCCGCGCAGTTCAGCAGCTACGAGCCGTTCCCGGGCGTGCATGTGAACGGCAAGCTGACCCTGGGCGAGAACATCGCCGACGTGGCCGGCCTGGGCACCGCCTACGATGCCTACCAGCTGTCGCTGCAGGGCAAGCCGGGCCAGACCCTGGAAGGCTTTACCCCGGACCAGCGCTTCTTCCTCGGCTTCGCCCAGGCGTGGCGCAGCAAGAGCCGCGAGCAGGCGCTGCGCAACTCGCTGCTGACCGATGTGCATGCACCGGGCCAGTTCCGCGCACTGACCGTGCGCAACATCGACGCCTGGTACCCGGCGTTCGAGGTGAAGGAAGGCCAGAAGCTGTACCTGGCCCCGGACAAGCGGGTCAAGGTGTGGTGATGTAACCGGAACGGGCGCCGCAAGGCGCCCGTTTCACTTGCGGGTAGCTGCCAACCTTGGTTGGCGCTTCCGCGGCACCGCGAAAAGCGTGCCAACCAAGGTTGGCACCTACCAGGCAACCGCGGGCCACTCGCACAGGATCTCCACCGGCGCGCCCATGCGTGCACAGGCGCGGCTGGCCAAGCCGTCGGGCAGCGCACGGCGGAACAGCGGCGCCATGCCCTGCATCAGCTTCGCAGACGCCGCAGCCTGGGCGCGCTGACGGCCACTGCGTGCAAGCATGCCTTCGGCCCAGTCCGGCAGCAGCGCCGCGCCCGCACCGAGGAACACCTCGCGCGACAGCCCCGGCACCGGTACCGGCAGGCGCACGCCGGACAGCACCTCCAGCACCTCGCGCGAGCGCTCATCCACACGCAGCTCCGGCTGACGTGCACAGAAGTACGCCGCCACTTCCGCTTCGCTGCGCGGCACATCCACCGCGCCCAGTGCCTCGGCCACGCAACGGTACTCGTCGTAATAGCGATCGGCGATGTGCGCCGGCACCTCGCGCCCGTAGCGTCGGAACCCCTGCAGGAAACCGAAGGCTTCGGTCACGTGCACCCAGGTCAGCAACTGCGGATCGTCGGCGGCGTAAGGCTCGCCCTGCGCGGTCTGGCCGCGGATCTGCGCATGGATGCGGCGCACCCTGGCCACCAGCGCCTCCACCTCGCCGCTGGGCGCATAGCTGGTGCCGGCAACGAAGGCCGTGGTGCGGCGCAGCCGACCCACCAGGTCCTGGCGGAAATTGGAGTGGTCATAGACCCCGGCCAGCGCACGTGGGTGCAGGGTCTGCAGCATCAGCGCGCACAGGCCACCGGCGAGCATCGAGGGAAATTCGGCGTGCAGCCGCCAGGTGACGCTGTCCGGGCCGAACCAGCCCGGGTCGCCCTGCGGATGGTCGTAGTCGATACCACTCTGGCCGCGCGGGAAGGCGTCCAGTACCCAGCGTCGGATCGGCGCCGTGACGGGGCGGGAGAGTCGCTGCAGCAAAGCCGGCATCACAGGTCCAGGAGAGGCGGAAGAACAGTCGCGTCTTGCGCGGTTGGCTCCGATTCTCGGCGATCACGCCTCCGGCGGCGAGCCTCCCCGCTCAGCGACGGTTTCATGTGCGGCCGCAGCACGTTTCACCCTGCGACATCCTGTCGCAGGCCGTGACTGCGATGCTGCATCGCATCAATTTTCACTCCCACCGGTCAAACCCTTGCGCCGCTTGGCATTGCCCCCATTGCACGGCTCGCTGGAAGTGCTAGAACTGGATCCGCCACACCGTCCAATGCTGATCGACGCACGTTCCACAAGGAGCCAGCCATGATTGCCTTGTTCAAGGGTTTGGGAATTCTGCTTCGCGACAACGAGCTCTACAGCAGCCCGTTCGACAAACAGGTGGCGCACTGGCGCAACCTCAGCGAGCAGCAGATCCGCGATGAAGTGGCTGTGCTGGCCCAGGCCAAGTGCCAGTGGCTGATCGCCTCGATCGTCGGCTGGCAGGCGGCCTCGCTGCTGATCCTGGGCCTGATCGCCAACTACCTGTGGCGCGACGACTTCCATATCACCTTCACCCGCGTGGTGATCGTGTTCGGCTCGTGGGTGTCGATCCTGTTCGTGATCTGGTTCATGGCCAACATGTTCGATCAGCAGGCCGGCTTCGAGCGCTGGATGAAGGCGTTCAACAGCCGCGCCCGCATCAGTTCCAAGGCCGACAGCGTGGAGCACGTGGCCGAGGCGCTGGACCTGGCCGAGCACTACCCGGAAGTGCTGGACTACAAGCAGGCGGTCACCGCCAAGCGCGAACTGCGCCACGAGGACATCCGCATCATGACCGAGATCGGCCGGATGAAGCAGCACTCGGAACTGGTCGGCCGCCTCAACCATGTGGGCGAGACCGAGCACCATCACGACCTGACACTGCAACCTGCCTACTGAGCCTTCAGGGAAGCGGGGGGACCCACACTGCCACCGTGATCACTCACGGTGGCAGTGTTCCATCGGGTCCTGGCTGACGCACTGGCGGAAGCCGTCGGGTAGCCCACGCATGGCCTCGGTCTTGCCTGCTGCAACGGCGAACCGGCGCAGCGGCGGTGTAGTGCACGCGGCATCGGTGCTGCACGCTGGGTCCAGCACCAGGTAATGGCAGTGGCCACTGCTGCTGGCAATGCACTGGAAGCGCGCCTCGCCATCGACCACCGTACTCTTGCTGTACAGCGTGTCCACGCCGTTGGCATGGGTGCGGGTGATCGAGGTGTTGCGGGATTTTTCGCAGCCGGCCAGTGCCAGCACTGCAACGCACGCAATCAGCAGACGGGACATGTTCATTCCTCGGTGCAGGGGGATGCGGCTGCGGCTACATGCCGCGGAACAGGCTCATGAACGGCTGGCTGACCACCAGCGTCTCCGTCCGCCCGCGCAGCCGCAGCACGCCGCGCCCGGTATCGTCGCGGCTGACCGCCGCCACTGCCTTCATGTTGACGATGGTCGAACGATGGATCTGGCGGAAGTGCTGCGCATCAAGCACTTCCAGCAGCTCGCGCAATGGCGTGCGCAGCAGGCTTTCGCCGCTGGCGGTGACCACGGTGGTGTACTTGTTGTCCGCGCGGAAGTACGCCACGTCTTCCAGCATGATCAGCTGCGTCTCGCGGCCGTTGCTGGCGGTGATCCAGGCCAGTGGCGGGCGCTCGGCTGCACCCTGCGACGGGCCCAACCGCTGCAGCAGGCGCTCCAGCACGGCATCGTCCTGGCGCGTCGATGGCAGCCGCGACAGGATGCGCTCGCGGGTGGCCAGCAGGCGCTCGTCGCTGACCGGCTTCAACAGGTAATCCATCGCGCCCTGCTCGAACGCATCGATGGCGTACTGGTCGTAGGCGGTGACGAACACTACCTGGGTGCGCGGGCTCAGCTCGGACAGCGAGCGTGCCACCTCGATGCCGCTGATGCCAGGCATGCGGATATCGAGAAAGGCGATGTCCGGCTGCTTCTCGGCCAGCTGCTCCAGCGCGCTGGCGCCGTCCTCGCACTCGGCCACCAGCTTCAGGTCCGGCCACAGCCGGCGAAGTTGCTCCACCATCGACTGCCGCAGCAGTTCTTCGTCTTCAGCGATCAGTGCCTCAAGCGGCATGGCTGCGCTCCTTGTGCGACTGCGGCAGGGTCATGGTCGCTGCCACGCCGCTGGGGAAGTTGGCGACGATCGCTACGCCGGCCTGCTCACCACAGGTCAGGCGCAGGCGCTCGCGCAGGTTCTTCAGGCCGATGCCGGTACCACTGGTGCCCTGGCCGAAGCCGAGCCCATCGTCGGCCACGGTCACCGTCACGTGGTCGTCGAAGCCGCGCGCCAGGATCCAGATCGTGCCTCCGCCGGGCTTGGGTTCAAGGCCATGCTTGATCGCGTTTTCCACCAGCGTCTGCAGCGCCATCGCCGGCAGGTGCACGCCATGCAGTTCGTTGGGCACCTGCACTTCCACCGCCAGCCGTGCGCCCATGCGGATGCGCAGGATCTCCAGGTAGGCGCGGGTGCGTTCCAGCTCCACGCCCAGCGTGGACACCGATTCGTCCACCTGTGGCAACGAGCTGCGCAGGTACTGGATCAGGTGGCCGAGCATCTGCTCGGCCCGTGCCGGGTCGGTGCGGGTCAATACCTGCGCGTTGGCCAGCGTGTTGTAGAGGAAGTGCGGTTCCACCTGCGCATGCAGCAGGTTCAGCCGCGCCACCGACAGTTCCTTTTCCACCTGGGTCTGTTCGGCTGCAGCCTGTTCGTCGCGGCGCTGGTCGGCGACGCGGCGACTGATCGCACGGGTGACTGCTTCGGCGTTCTCGAAGTTGCTGCCCTCGTCCAGCGCCAGCAGGTCGGCCCACCAGCCGGCATCGGGTTCGAACAGCAGGGTAACGGTGCTGGTGCCCTGCCCCGGCGTGACCGTTGCCAGCACGCTGTTGCGCTTGATCGCCAGCCGCGCAGGCAGGTTCCAGCGCGACGGCTGGCGGCCATTCCAGAGATCGACCCGGCGCACATAGGCGCGCACCTGCAGGCTGCCGGCCGAGCTTTCCACGTCTTCCACGCGGGGTAGTTCGGAGATTGCCGCCTCCACCACCGAGAAGGCGTGGCCGGCGTCCATCGGCAGTTCGATCTGGCGGCGCTGGCGACCGGACAGGGTGGTGGCGTCCAGGCGACCGGCCACCAGCCAGACCCGGCGGATGTGGGTGATGGCACTGCCCAGCGCGGAAATGATCAGGAACATCGCCAGCAGGCCGAAAATCCAGCCTGGGCCATCGTTCATGCCACTGAAGATGCCGCTCCAGACCATGCCAGCGACGAACAGCGCCGCAGCCCAGGCCAGCAGGTGACGGAACAGAAGTGAGAGGCTGGCGAACACGGCGGCGCCTTGGAGGAAGGGGGTGAGCCGAGCATAGGGCGGCCGGCCGGGCAAGCAAGCGGCCTGCGACGAAGGGCCGGAAAGCGGGGATGGAAGCCTTCAGTGCAACGCCGGGCATGGCCCGGCGCTACCAGGGCTGGCGGGGCATCGCGCCCCGCCTTCCCTTATTTGCGCTGGTCGGCGCTGGCGTCACGCACGGCGCGGAACGACTCGTCCTTGCTCCAGTTCGGCCAGGCACGGGAGTTGGCCAGCTGGTTGCCCAGCGTGTACAGCACTTCCAGGTCGCGGGCGGCACCGGCGAACACCCAGTCCGGCTGCCATTCGTCGCCCTGCTGGTGGTAACGCTTGGCGGTGTAGTCCTCGGAGGCTTTCTTGCCTGCGGCGACGCCACCGTCCACCCAGTCCTGGCCGGCCGACCAGGACAGCGCCGGCACGCCACGCTTGGCGAACGGGAAGTGGTCGGAGCGGAAGAACAGGCCCGCTTCCGGCTTCGGGTCCGGCGTGTAGCGGATGTCCCAGCCCTTGGCCACGTCCTTCAGCTGGTCCAGCAGCTCGAAACGCGCGGCGCCGTAGATGCCGAAGTCACGCGACGGGCCGAACGGCGCCATGCCGTCCATGTTGATCACCGCCACGGTCTTTTCCAGCGGGTACAGCGGATGGGTGGCGTAGTACTCCGACCCCAGCAGGCCCTTTTCCTCGGCGGTGACCGCCAGGAACAGCAGCGAGCGC
Source organism: Stenotrophomonas sp. DDT-1 (assembly GCF_001580555.1). Lineage (NCBI taxonomy): Bacteria > Pseudomonadati > Pseudomonadota > Gammaproteobacteria > Lysobacterales > Lysobacteraceae > Stenotrophomonas > Stenotrophomonas sp. DDT-1. The sequence goes on along the minus strand of NZ_LEKR01000007.1, from coordinate 96,455 downwards.
TGCGGGCGCTTTTCCTTGGCGAAGCCACGGGCAAGCTCGATCAGCGAGGCGGTACCGCTGGCGTTGTCCAGTGCGCCGTTGAAAATGCGGTCACCGCGCGCGTCCGGCTCACCCACGCCGATGTGGTCCCAGTGCGCGCTGTAGATGATCGTCTCGTCCGGGTGGCGGCTGCCTTCCAGGCGTGCGGCCACGTTGTGCGAGGTGATCACTTCGGTCTTCACCGCGTACTTGGCGTCCAGGCTGGCGCCGGTCAGCGGCACCGGGGTGAAGTCGCGCTGCTGCGCCTTCTTCTTCAGCGCCTCGAAGTCCTGCCCGGCCGAGCGGAACAGCTCCACCGCCAGGTCGCGCTGGATCCAGCCTTCCAGCAGCGGGTGGCTTTCGGCCGGGTTGTCGCGCACCACGTCGAACATGGTGTTGGTGTTGGAACCGGCCACGGTGGCCCAGCCATAGGAGGCCGGTGCGGTCTCGTGCACGATCAGCACGCCCAGTGCCCCCTGGCGCGCGCCTTCCTCGTACTTGTAGGTCCAGCGGCCGTAATAGGTCATGCCCTTGCCGTCGAAATCACCCTGGCCGGTCTCGAAGTCCGGATCGTTGATCAGTACGACGGCGATCTTGCCCTTCAGGTCCACGCCCTTGAAGTCGTCCCAGTTGCGCTCCGGCGCTTTCACGCCATAGCCGAGGAACACCAGCGGGGCCTTGCTGATGTCGACGTTGCTGGCGCCGTTCATGGCGGCGCGCACGGCAATCTGCTTGCCCTGCTCCAGCGCAACGGTCTTGCCGCCCTGGTGCAGCGCCAGCTGCGGTGTGCCGACGATATCGCCCTTGCGCAGCGGCACGGCCTGGGTCCACAGGCGCTTGCCGTCCTTCAGGTCGCCGCCCGGCTGCAGCCCGGCATCGGCGAACTGCTTGCTGAGATAGGCGATGGTCTTCTCTTCGCCGGCGGTGGCCGGCGAGCGGCCTTCGTAGGCGTCGGAGGCCAGTTCCTTGACGTCGGCGGAGATCCGCGCGCCATCGAATTTCGGGGTGGCCGCCATCAGTGCGCTCGACACCGACAGGGCCAGCACGCCCAGTACCACTCGTTTCATTGCTCTCTCCAGCAGGGAAATCCTTCTGGAGTGTAATGGGATTCGGCAGGGCTGCGCCCTGCGCCTGCCGAAACAACGGCAACAGCCGAAGCAACAGCAGAAGCGGGTTTCCTGAGGGTAGGCGGGGTGGGTCCGGCTGCTGTTGGTGGGGTGTCGACCTTGGTCGACACGAACGGAAACACGAAGGGGGCAGATCCCTTTCCCGGCAGGAAAGGGCTCTGACCCCATCTGTGTGTTGCTTGGGCGTGTTACCAGTTCGGGTCTTCGGCCGGGGCGGCAGCAGGCTTGGGCTTCGGCTTGGCCACCGGGCGCGCGGCGGTAGCCGGTGCTGCCGAGGCCGTTGCGCCAGCAGCGGCGGCAGCCGGCTTGCTGCCCAGCTTCTGGCGCAGTTCGATCTGGCCCGGACGGAAGCCGCCGCGCATCGCGTCGACGCCATCTTCGATGGTGCCGTACGAGGTCTGCGCAGCCACGCGGTCGATGCGGATGGTGCAGCACGGGTGTTCGCTGCGGCCCAGCGAACGGCCAGTCTGTGGGTCCTTCAGTTCCTCGCCCAGGCGCACAGCCTGCCAGCGCTGGCCGGCCTGCACGGTGTCACCGCCCTGGCTCAGCACCACCTGGTCACCGTCCACCGACACCACCGATACCGGGAACAGGGTGGTGACGATGCTGGTGCCGATCTGGCCGGACAGCGACTCCATCATCGCCGCCGCCATGTTGCGGCCGTTCACCACACGCGGCAGGGTGCTCGGGCCGGTCGAGGCCAACTGGTGGTCGAAGCTGTCGGACATCACCACCTGGCCGGTGGTGGCGTTGACCAGGCGCAGGGTGATGCGGCCGCCACCGGAGTATGAGGTCACCTGACGGTCGGACATGCGCAGGTTGCGCACGCTGCGCGGGTACTCGAAGCGTTCGATGGTCGGGATCAGGATCAGGTCGGTCGCCAGCTGCTGGCCGACGCGGGCAGTGTCCTGCAAACGCACGTTGCCGCTGTTGATGTGGTCGATCTCGGCCTGCAGTTCGTCGCCGAACTCGCGATCCAGCACGATGAAGCGCTGGGTCTGGGTCAACGTGTCGGACAGGCGTGCGCGGATCGCGTCGGCCACTTCATCGGCGCTCACACGGCCGTCGCCCACGGCATAGCTGCCGGCCTTGGTACGCGGCAGCGCGACCACGATCTTCGGCTTGCCCTGCTCGTCCGGTGCGCGGTACTGGGCGATCTGGGCACGCACGCGTACCTTCCAGTAGCTGCGCATGCTGCGGTGGGTCACGTCGGAATCGAACGAGCTTGCGCCACGCTTGGCATCGACGCTGACCTTCTCGTCGTAGCGCTCCTTGACACTGGCCGAGGCACCGCCGCCCTTGGCCGTGGCTTCGCCAGAGGCGCTGGCAGAGGCCGAACCCTTGAAGCTCCAGCCTTCATCGCTGGCGCGCACGCGGGCGATGGTTTCCTCGTCCAGCTGCCGCACTTCGTCCTGCGACAGGATTTCATAGCCCAGCACCGCGCCCTGCGAGCCGGCGATCATCTGCTGGGTGAACGCGTCGGCGCGGATATCGCCGACGTGTTCATCATCCACGTCCACATGCAGGCCTGCGCGCAGGCTCTGCATCTGGCTGGCCACGCGTACGCCGTTGACCTGCGCCACCGCCGACTGCAGCGCCGCCAGCACCGCCAGTTCCGGGGTGCTGCCGATGCCGTCGGCCTCGCGCGCGACCTGGGTGGTGCCGCCGAAATCCGGCGTGCCACGCAGGGGCGCGGCTTCCACCGGCGCATTGCTGGCCAGTGCACTGGTTGCCTTGTCCTTGGCGGGTGTGGGCGCATCGGCGGCCGGGGTGTCCTGCTTGCCGCAGGCTGCAAGCAGCACGGCAGCCAAGCCCAGGCCGATCAAACGGGAGGTCGTACGCATGGGGTTGATCCTCGGATCAGATCGAGTCGAGCATCGAATCGGCGTTCGACGGCACCTTCACCTTGCTCTTCTTGGCGAAGGTCACGGCCGACTTGGTCGAGCCGTACAGGCCCTGGATGAAGCCCGGCGATTCCTTGGCCACCCATGCACCGGCAGCCAGCTTGCGGCCGACGGTGGCCATCTGGGTGGCGCCCAGGTTCTTCATGCCGGCGGTGAAGTTGCTGGCTTCGCCGCCCAGCTTCTGCGCTTCGGCAGCCGACGCCAGCAGCGAGACCAGGCCTTCGGCGTAGTGCTGCTTGGATTCAGCGTTCAGCTCCGGCTGCGCGGCCTGGCGCTCGTCGATCGCGGCCTGGGCGGCTTCGCTGACCGACACCGACTTCTTCATCGCATCGACGCTGACCGAACCCGACGACAGCGCCTGGCGCTCGGCTTCCAGCAGCTGCACCTGCTCGGCCAGGCCGAAGGCACGGGCGAACGAGGTCTGGGCCTGCAGCGAGTGCGACTGCGAGCTGACGAAACGACGCACCAGTGCTTCCTGCGCGGCTTCATCCGGTGCGGCGGCGCTGGAGGCGCTGCTGCTGGAGGTACCGGTGGCGGCGCCGGCCAGGTCCTTCAGCTTGCCCAGGCCAGCGTGCGCCGGCATCGACAGGGTGGCGGCCGCGATGGCCAGGACAAGAGCGGTATTGCGGATCATGTGAGAGTCCTTTGGGAGAGACGGCCGCGGTGCGGCACGTGGGGAATCGGTAACCCCGGTGGATGCCGAGCGCGCTCGGTACCCACCGGGGTGGCGGATCAGCGGACCGCCTTGACGTTCAGTTCGTTGATCATCTGCTGGGCGGCCTTTTCGGCAGCCAGCTGCAGGGCATTGGTACGGGCCACGGTTTCATTCGGGCCGGTACCGGAGAACTGCACCGGGCCGACCGACGACACGGTGCGCGGGAAACGACCGGTCACATCCAGCACCTTGCCGGTGACGGTGACGAACACGCGGGTGTTGCCACTGGCCGGATCACGGTCGCGCATGCCGATGTCGAGGGTGCCGACGGCGATGTACGGAATGTTGGCCGCACGGATGCCGTTGGCGGTGTCGCGCAGGGTGGCCGGGGCCAGGTCGTTGCCGGTGCTGAAGTCCTTGCGGATGCGCTCGATGCTGAGCAGGCCACGCGACTCGCCTTCCACGTATTCGGCTTCAACCACTTCGTAGCCGGCGGCGCTGAAGGCCCCGGTCATCGCGGTGTTGACCTCGGCGGCGTTGGCCACCTTCCAGGTGATGTTGTCGGCGCGCGCGGTGGTGCTGCCGCCGCTGGTGACCGACACCGAACCATTCTGGTTGATGCTGCCGTTGGTGCTGACCGAGTTGCCGCGGAAGCTGTCACCCTCACGGGTGTTCTCGCTGTAGCTGCTGCTGGCGTCGACGCGGCGGTATTCCTTGTCCTGGAACGACTGCACGGTGTCCTGCGAGCGCGCCATGAACAGGAAGGTCAGCAGCGAGCGCTGCGCGGCGGTGGCACCGGCCACGGCCGAACCCGCATCCAGCTTGGTCTGCAGCAGGGTGGTGTTGATCTCGGCACGGACGGTGACGGTGTAGGTCTTGGCCTTCTTGTCTTCGGTGTCCGACAGCGGCACGGCACTGAGCACGTAGCGGTCGATCTCGCCGATGAACTCGGCGCGACGCGCTTCGAACAGGCGCAGCTTGGCCGCACCGGTTTCGGCGATGTACGCCTCCAGGGCATTGACCTTGGCCTTGTTCAGGGCCTGGGCACGGGTATCGGCACTCAGGCGCAGGCCGTAGCTGGCCGAGCCGGTGCCGCGCGAACTCGCGGTCTGTGCAGCGACCGGCGAGGCCACCACCAGCGCGATGAGGATGAGCAGGATGGTACGCATCAACGACATGACTTGATCAACTCCTGGAGGGCTTGGGTCTGCTGTTGCAACGGGCGGCCGCCCGGCTTCTGTTCGTCCAGCCAGGCGCGCGAATCGGCACGCTTGGCGGCGGCGCCGGCGAAGGCGTCGAGCCCGGCCAGCAGGGTTTCGTAGCTGGCCGACCACTGGTCGACCTGCCACTGCGTGGCCGGCACCACCTTGGTGGCGCCCTTGCGCAGCGGCTGTTCGAAATAGACCTTCCCCGAGAACGGCTCAGTCACCCTGGCGGTGAAGAAGGCGCCGAACAGCATCGTCTTCATCGCCGGGGTTTCCTGGATCACGCCGTTCTTCAGCGCATCGACCTGCAGGTTGATGACGTAGTCGGGCTCGGGAATCTTCAGCTGGTAGACCTTGCCGTCGGCAAAGCGGGCAGCCATCGCGCCACCGATCGCCTGGCCCGAGGCCGGCGGCAGCAGCCCGACGCCGGTGTTGGACGACAGCGTCTTGGACAGTTCATGGGCCAGGGTGGCGCGCAGCGGCGCTTCCCACTTCGGGTCGGGCAGCTTGGCGCGCACCGCGTCGGACAGCGTTACACCACCGACCTGCAGACGGCGCACCGCCGCGTCGGGCAACCTGGCCTGGGCAAGGCTGGCCGCCAGCACCTGCGACAGGCTGGTATCGGCCCCGCCATACAGCAGATCGGCGACGATCGCGTCGATATCGTCGTTGTCCGGTCGGTAATCCTGCACGTCGATGCGCTGCAGCGTGAGCGGATAGGACGCGATCACCTGGCGCTCGCGGAAGTCGAAGAACAACGCCTGCAGCGCCACTTCCACCAGCACTTTGTACTGGTCACCGATCGGCTCGACCGAGACCAGTTCGCGGTCCAGCGCGGCGGCCAGCACGGTGGCGCTGGTGGTGCCGTCGAGCATCGCCACCGGCTGGTCGATCAGCTCCAGGTGGGCCGGTGCGCGGCGCTTGAGCGACTGCGCCAGCGTCTGGTTCAGCGGGACCAGGCCACGCCGTTCCAGCACCGCATGCGCATGCGGGGTGGTCGCCTGCACGGCGGCAGCATCAGCGGTATAGGCAAAACCGGCCCAATAGGCCTGCTGCGATTTGTCCGCGGCCTGCACGGCCATCGGCCATACGGCCAGGCACAGGGCACAGGCAAGCAGGCGCGCAAAAGCGCGCGATGCGCTCTTCGTCCTTGAATACATCCAACCGCTCCTCGGTCAATACGCACGGAACGCGGGCGCTGATGCGTCCGCTGGGCGCGAAACATAGCCGCTAAGGCGCGCGGCGACAAGTGCTGTCCTTGTCGGCTCAGTCCGTGGGGGGCAGGCCCGCCCGTTGCCGCAACAGTCCGCGCTCGGCCTGGTTCTGGCTGAGCCGAGCCGCCTCGCCAAAAGCGTCACGCGCATCCTGCTCGCGCCCCAGTGCCTGCAACAGCTCGCCACGCACCACCTGCAGCGGCGCGTAGTCACGCAGGCGCGCGTCGACCAGCAAGGGCTGCAGCTGCGCCCAGGCGGCAAAGGGACCGTCGCTGCGCAGGATCGCCACCACCCGGTTCAATGCCACCACTGGCGAAGGCTGCACCTGCAGAAGCTGTGCATAGAGCGCAGCAATGCGCGGCCAATCGGTATCCTCGGGGCGGCGCGCCGCTGCATGGCAGGCCGCAATGCGCGCCTGCAGCACGTAGGGATCGTCGCCACCACCCGCGGCCAGCGCACGCGCCAGCACCTGCTGCCCACGTTCGATCTGCAGCCAATCCCAGCGTGCGCGGTTCTGCTGGTCCAGCAGCACCGGCACGCCCTGCGCGTCCACCCGCGCCGCTGCGCGCGAGGCGTGCAGCTCCATCAGCGCCAGCAGGCCCAGTACCGGCGGCACCGGCAACCGATGGGCCAGGATGCGGGCCAGCCGCAGCGCTTCCTCGCACAGCGCCGGGCGCATCCAGTCGTCGCCGGCGCTGGCCGCATAGCCTTCGTTGAACACCAGGTAGATCGCCTCCAGCACCGAGGCCAGGCGCTCCGGCATCGCCTCCGCGCGCGGCACTTCATAGGGCACCTGCTTCTGCGTCAGGGTGCGCTTGGCGCGCACGATGCGCTGGGCGATGGTCGGTTCCGGCTGCAGGAACGCGCGCGCGATCTCCACGGTGGTCAGGCCACCGAGCAGGCGCAGGGTGAGCGCCACGCGCGCATCGGCCGGCAGCACGGGATGGCAGGCCACGAACATCAGCCGCAGCAGGTCATCGCCCAGGTCGTCCTCCAACGCCTGGCTGTCATCGGGTGCCGGCAGCGCCGCCGGATGCAGTTCCTCGCCCCATTGCGCGTGCTGCTGAGCCACGCGCTGGTGCTGGCGCAGCACATCGATGGCACGGTTGCGCGCGGTGGTCATCAGCCAGGCTCCGGGGTTGTCCGGGATGCCCTGCTCCGGCCAACGCTCCAGCGCGGCCAGCCAGGTGTCCTGGGCCAGTTCCTCGGCACGGCCGACATCGCCACCGAGCAGCCGCGCCAGGCGCGCGATCAGCACTGGCGACTCCATCCGCCAGAGGGTTTCCAGACGCTGCGTCAGTGCGGGCTCGAGCATGCGCCGATCACAGCACGCACGCCCGGCCCGCACAAGCGCCGCAGCTCACGCTTCAACAATCGGCTTGAAGCCGCCCCAGAACATGCGCTTCGTATCGAACGGCATGTCCTTCGGGCCCAGCGACGCCAGTCGCGGGTCGGCCATCACCTTTGCGTTGATGCGGTCGCGTGCCGCGCGCGAGCGGAACACCACGAAGGCGACGATCACCGTCTCGCCCGGTTTCGCCTTGACCGCGCGCGGGAACGAGGTGCTCTTGCCCGGTTCCACATCGTCGGCCACGCATTCCATGTACTGCAGCGCGCCATGGTCCTTCCACACCGCGCCGGCCTTGCGGGCAAGGCGGCGGTAGGCCGCCACCTTGTCCTGCGGGCACGGCAGCACGTAAGCGTCCACGTAAGCCATACGGATTCTCCTGCGGCGGCCGTCAGCCCGGCTCGCCATCCATGTGTGCGATCTCCCAGAGATGGCCGTCCAGGTCCTGGAAGCCACGCTGGTACATGAAGCCGTAGTCGCGCGCCGGCTGCGGTTCGCTGGCGCCGGCGGCCAGGGCCTTGTCCACCAACTCGTCAACGGCCTTGCGACTGGGTGCCGAGAGTGCGTTGATCACTTCGGTGTGGGTGTGCGCGTCGGCAATCGGCTTGTTGGTGAACTGCTGGAAAAAGGGCTGGGTCAGCAGCATCACGTAGATGCTTTCGCTGATGACCATGCCGGCCGCGTCGTCGTTGGTGTAGGTCGGATTGAAGCTGTAGCCCAGCGCGGTGAAGAACGCCTTGGACTTCTCCAGGTCCTGCACGGGCAGGTTGACGAAGATCATCTGCGGTTGTGGTGCACTCATCGTTGAAGCTCCTTGTGGATGACAGAGGCGGGATCAGGGCTGCTTCATGCAGTTGACCATCCACGGCTTGCCGTAACGGTCGATCAGCATGCCCCAGCGATGTGCCCAGAACGTTTCGCCGATCGGCATCTGTACCTGGCCACCTTCGGCCAGCGCGGCGAACACGCGTTCGGCTTCTTCGATGCTGTCGACATCGACATTGATGGTGGTCGAGCCTCCCTCGCCACCGCCGGGGCCGTCGGCTGCCATCAGGATGGCGTTGCCGATCTCGAGCTGGCTGTGCGCGACGTGGTCGAGGGTTTCCGGCGGCATTTCGTTGCAGCCCGGCGAGCCATCGGAGGGCGGCATGTCGCGGTACTTCATTTCCGAGGTGACCTGGCCACCGAGTGCCTTGGCATAGAACGCCATTGCCTCGTGGGCCTGGCCGCTGAAGCCGAGGAAGGGAATCAGTCTCATGGCAATACTCCGTTGTGCGGTTCAGGGTGGTAGTGCCGGGGCGTGCCCGGTTGGGAGAGGAATCGGGTCAGCCTTCCAGCTGTGCACGCAGACGCTGTTCCTGCTGCTGTAATTCGGGGGTGAAGGCTTCACCAAAGTCTTCTGCGGAGATCAGGGGACGCAGTTCCAGCGTGCCGCCCTCGCCGAACGGCGCACGGCTGGCCCATTCAACGGCCTCGTCCAGCGACCGCACCTCCCACAGCCAGAAGCCGGCGATCTGTTCGCTGGCAGGACCGAACGGACCGGCCTCGACCCTGGGTGCCCCAGCGCCGAAATGAATGCGACGGCCGCGCTGGGTGGCGTGCAGGCCTTCACCGGCCAGCATGATGCCGGCGGCCACCAGTTGTTCGTTGAAGGCGCCCATTTCGGACAGTTCCTGTTCGCTGGGCATGCGGCCGGCTTCGGAGTCGGCGTTGGCCTTCACGATCACCATCACTTTCATTTTGGTCTCCCGTGGGACGCGTGGTGCGTGCCCTTCACTGGGTACAACGAACCAGGGGACTGGGAATCGACACGTCTGTTGGAATTTTTTTTCTTCCGCGGAAAGCACGCCTTCGGCGGGAGTCGGCGAACGGCGGAGCCCCTCCGTGGTGGGGTGGGTTGGTCGCTGAAAGCTCGGTTCATGGGTTTGGCCCGGCCCTGGACAGTTTCCAGCCTCCGGTACCCACCACGGGAAGATCAAGAGAAAAGGCAACAGCAACAGCAATGGCGGTTGGCTGGCGGGCTCGGCTTTGCGAGCGAAGCGACCCGCTTTTGCTCTTGTTGTTGATTTCCCGTGGTGGATCGGCCGCCGGAATCTGTCTGGGGCCGGGCGGGTGGGGTTGGCGGGGTATCCGCGCCATGGATGGCGCGGCTAAGCCTCCAGGGACGGATTCACGGCGTCCCCGCCAATCCCACCCGCTCGGCCCACCCTCAGGAAACCCGCTTTCAGCGACCAACCCCACTCCACCACGGAGGGGCTCCGCCGTTCGCCGATCCCCGCCGAAGGCGCGCTTCTGCGCTGCAACATGCCCGTGCGCAATCCTGCGCGATCATGGACCCCCGCCCCCGCCAGGACCATGCCATGCAGCAGTACCTGCTTCTGATCTACATCGAGCCTGCCCTGCTGCAGGCCCTGCCCACCGAAGAATTCAACGCGCTGATGCGCGACTGCCTGGCCCACGCCGACAAGCTGCAGGCCGAAGGCACCCTGCTGGCCGCACAGAAACTGCAGCCGGTCGACACCGCGCAGACCCTGCGCGTGCGTGATGGCCACAGCCGCGTACTGGATGGCCCCTTCGCCGAGACCCGCGAACTGCTGGCCGGCTTCAACCTGATCGTCGCCCGCGACCGCGACGAAGCCATGCGCATCGCCCGCGATTTCCCGTGGGCGCGCTTCGGCAGCATCGAAGTGCGGCCGCTGGAAGACATGGACGCCGAGCGCGAACGCTGCGGCGCCCCGGCTGCGGCTATGGCAGCAGCCGTACCCTGATCTCGCGCGGGCCGACGCCTTCGTTGCCGCTGTAGTCGCGCACGCTGGCGCGCACGACGTACTCGCCCGGCGGCAACGCCGCCGGCTGCCAGCGTCCGGTTTCCATCAGGCCATCACGCACGGTGTTGGTGGCCAAGTAGCGGAACCGGGTCACCGCGCTGCCATGCACGGTGATGCCGCTGTCCGGTGCGTAGGCCACGCGCACTGCTTCCCGCTGCGGCGGCATGCGGTTGAACACGATGTTCCAGCGCGGCTGCTCGTAGCCCTGCAGCGGTTGTCCCGTAGCATCGAGGATCTGGTAACCCACCTGGTACATGCCCAGGCGGCGGCGTGGCAGATTGTTGTCGACCTGGTCCCAGGCCTCCACCACGATCTGCACGCCACGCCCCTGCCGCGCAACCATCACCACGCCACCGCTGCCTGCGGCCATCGGCTGGTCGTTGTCGTCCAGCAGTGCTACATCAGTGATGCGCGGTGCGAAGTGATCGGCGTAGTTATGGAAGCCAAGCGCCACCGCATTGGTCTCGAACCCCCCGGTGCCCACCGCCAGGTGCACGTGCGCCTGGTTGTTGATGCTGCCCAGGCGGTCACCCACGTGGATGCGCATGCCACGGCGCACGCGCATCCGCTGCAGCTTGCCCTGCTCGTCGTACAGCGCCTGCCAGCGCGCGTCGAACGGCACGTCGCGCGGGGTGCGGCCGACGCGCATGTGGATGTACTTGAGGCGGTCCACCGCAAGGCCCTCGGCCTGCTCGCCCAGGTTCCAGGCCGCCACCGGGCTGCTGATCTTGCCATCGGCAATCGCCAGCACGGTCTGGCCCACATCACCGCGCACGTCGAAGCCGCCATGCAGGTGGTGGCGGCTCTCACCGCTGAAGTTGCCGCGCACTTCGCCCAGGGTGCCGACCACTTCGTGCCAGCCGTCCTGCGGTGCGAGCGGCCAACGGCCCCCCGTCTTCGGCAGCGCGGCATCAGCGGCCGGGCCGACCAGTGCCGGTGCCGGCAGTTCGCCCACCGGCAGCGGGCGCAGGCGATGCAGGCGGTAGCCTGCGGCGTCGGCCACCAGCACGCTGCCATCGGCATCCATCGCCAATCCACTGGGGCGGGCCAGGCGCGGCAGGCGACCATTGCCGACCAGCGCGATCTGGTGGCCCTGCGGCGTCACCTGCACGATGCGGCCATCCAGATCACCCACGTACAGCACGCCGTCGTGGGTGGTGGCCAGCGACAGCGGCCCATTGATCACGCCACCGGCGGCGACCACGGTGCTGACCGTGCCATCGGCCCCCACCCGGCGCACGGCGTTGTTGAACAGATCGGCCACCAGCAACGCACCCTGCGCGTCGAAGGCCAGCGCCACCGGCGTATCGAAACGCGCAGCGGCGCCCACGCCATCGGCAAAGCCTGGCCGATCACCACCAGCCAGGGTGCGCACACTGCCATCGGTACCGATCACCCGGATGCGGTCATTGAACGTGTCCGCCACGTAGACCTGGCCCTGCGCGTCCACCGCAACGCCCATCGGTGCATCGAAGCGGGCCTGCGTGGCCGGGCCGTCGGCGTGGCCCTGTTCGCCACCGGCCAGCGTGGTCACCTGGCCATCGGTGCCGATGCGGCGGATCGCATGGTTGCCGGTGTCGGCCACGTACAGGTTGCCCTGCGCATCGCCGGCAATGCCCGAGGGCGTATTGAAGCTGGCCTGCAGCGCAGGACCATCGACACGGCCCTCACCCTGCCCGGCCACGGTTTCAACGCGGCCATCGGGCAGGCGGCGGCGGATCCGGTTGTTGTCACCGGCATCGGTGAAATAGACACTGCCATCGGTGCCGCGCAGCAGTGCATACGGGTCGGCGAAGCGCGCCTGCGCGGACGTACCGTCGCGGTCGCCGGGGTGACCATCGCCGGCCAGCGGCTCGATCTGCGCGGTCCAGGCCAGTGGCGTGGGCACCGGGCCGGCAGGGCCGGCCAGCGTTTTCAGCGGGGGGTCCCACCAGGTTGCAGCCAAGCCCACCGCCGTTGCCAACGCCACCCCTGCCGCCATCCATTGCCACCGTGCCATCGTGTTGCGCTGCCTCTGCCTGCCGCTTGAAGAGGCACCGACAATAGACGCTGCGCGTGCGATCCGCCACGGCCGATCATGCGGCTGAAGGCCAGATTCGCTTCGTCGTGCTTGTCCTCGCTGGCCGTAGCAGGTTCAATGCGGTTCCCACGGATGGAGATTCTCCATGCCCCGCGCTCTCCCCCTCACCGCACTGCTGCTGGCCGCATTGGCCAGTGCACCCGCCTCCGCTTCGATCACGGTGGCCCCGCAGAAGCCATCGGCCACCGCCGATGCACTACACGCGGCGTACGCCACGCGCTGGGATGAAGCCATCCAGCAGGCACGCGGCGGCAACACGCTGGGTGCACTGATCAGCATGGAGCGGCTGATGGAGGATCCTTTGCTGGACGACTTCGATGCCGAGCGTCGCGGCCGCGCCTCGCAGGTCGCCGGCTGGACCGCTCTGATGCAGAAGAAGCCGGATCAGGCCCGCCGCTACCTGCAGCGGGCGCAGGAGGCCCTGCCGGAGGATGCACAGATCCTGCTCACCCTGGTGTCGGTGGAACTGTCGGACAACCAGCCGGCCGCAGCCACCACCTTGCTGGTGAAGGCACTGCAGCACGCCGACGCGCCCCTGCCGATCGATCACCACGCGGTCAACTACCTGCAGTACCGCCTGCGTGACCAGCCGCAGAAGCGCATGGACCTGCTGCAGGCGCTGTTTGACAACGGCTGGAAGAGTGGCGGCCTGGAACCCACCGGGCTGTGGCTGGCGCTGGCCACGCTGCAGGCCGACAACGGCCGTGGCGCCAGCATTCCGGCCACGCTGGCGCGCATCGACAGCCCGGCCGAGATCATCCGCCTGCGCAGCGACAAGCGCTTCGATCGCTATGTCGATCGCGGTGATGCGCGTTTCGATCCAGTGCAGGCGGCACAGCGCCACCTCGATGAACTACGTGTTTCCGGCCTGCTCGACCGCGCACTGGACGCGCGCATGGCCGAGTTCAGCACCACCTTGCTGATGCTGGACCGCAACGAGGAAGTGCTGTCGTTGACCGAGGGCATGGCCGCTGCCGCCAGCAACGGCGAATCGCCTGCCGCCACAGAAGCGGAATGGGTGGCCTGGCTGCTCAACAGCCGGCTCACCGCACTGCGCCGGCTGGGCCGCACCGATGAGGCACTGGCCACGGCGAAGCAGGCCGCCCGCATCGGCGCGCTCGGCCCGGATGGTGTCGAGCACCAGATGAATGTCGGCTTCGTGTTCAGTTCGCTGGGACGTATGCAGGACGCTGCGCAGGCAGTGAATGACATGCCGGGCCTCGCCGGTTACGGCAAGGCCGCACAGGCGCTGCTGCAGTTCGCCGCGGCCCGCGAGCGCGGTGATGCCAAGGCGCGCGATGCAGCACGCGCGGTGATCCTGGCCCAGCGCGACGATGCCCGCCTGTTCCACCGCGAAATGCTGCTGGAAGAAGGCGACCTGGACGGTGCCGCCGCTGTGCTGATCGAACAGCTGCGCTCGCCGGTTGAACGCGGTGAAACCCTGGCCAGCCTGCAGGACATGCGCACCTATCCGTCATTGCCGGGCGATGTGCGCATCGATGCCGCGTGGCGTGCACTCAAGCAGCGTGCCGACGTGCAGGCCGAAGTGGCACGCGTCGGCCGCATCGAGCGCTACGACCTGGTCAGCACTTCCACCTCGCGCTGAGCGGCTTTTGTGTAGAGCCGAGCCGATGCTCGGCTGCAATTGGCGCAGCCGAGCATCGGCTCGGCTCTACAACGCCACGTGCAGGCAGCACCGTCCGCTAGCGGGCTGGCACTTCGGTGCGGATGCCCATCGCTTCGCGGTAGCGCGCGTACAGCGCCATCACCTTGTCCACATAGGCCAGGGTTTCGGCGTAGGGCGGCACGCCCTTGTAGCGGGTGACCGCACCGATGCCCGCGTTGTAGGCAGCCGCCGCCAACGGGCGATCGCCGTTGTAACGGCGCAGCAGCGCGCGCATGTAGCGCGCGCCGCCCTCGATCGACTGCTGTGGCGAGAACGGATCGCGCACGCCGTATTCCTGTGCGGTCTCCGGCATCAACTGCATCACGCCCTGTGCGCCCTTGGTCGAGACCGCTAGCGGATCGAAATTGCTTTCGGCATGGGCGATCGCACGCAGCCAGGCATCGTCGACGCCGGTAGCTTTGGCCGCGGCCTTGAACTGCCTGGCGTGCTGCGCGAGCTGCGGCTTGCCGACCTTGCCCAGGCCCTCATGCGCCGGCTCGCCCGGCGGCGTGGCCACGGTGAACTTCAGGAATACCCGCGAGCCGGGCAGGTTGCGGGTGGAATAGACCAGCACGCCGTCCTGCTCGCGCTCGTACAGCACACCACTGAACACGCCCATGTTGCCCCACAGGTTCGGGGCCTGGATGGCGTTGTCGTCGATCTCCTTCGGCGTGCACCGCGATCCCGGCTCCGGTGCGGTGGCCAGGCTGACGGTGTTGCCCTGCACGCAGCGATAGACCGTGCGCGCGGCAGCCATCCCGGGCCACAGGGTGGGCAGCAGCACCAGTGCAAGCAGGAGAGGTCGATGGGACATGGCGGCCGGATGATCCGGCCGCGCCCGCGAATGTTGGGTGAACGGGGGGCGGCAGGGCTGCGCCCTGCACCTGCAGAGGCCAGATCAAGAGCAACAGCAGTTGGCTGAAGGATGGCGGGGTGGGTCCGGCTGTGGGGGACGCTGCAAGTACGTCCATGTAAGCTCGGTCGCCGCATCCATGCGGCTCACGCCCCCACAACCGGACCCACCCCGCCTTCGACAGTTCCCAGCAGCTGGCGGTAGATCCACGCCATGCGTGGATGAAACTCTCTGGAGACGATGGATCAATCGATGGAACGGAGACGTTGGATCACTTCGCGGCCTTCCGGCGCACCCAATACCCCGCGCCCAGCAGCACGAACCACACCGGGCTGGCGATCAGCGCCTGGCGGGTGTCGCCCTGCAGGCTCAGCAGCACCAGCACGGCGGCGAAGAACACCAGGCAGGCCCAGCACATGGCAACGCCGCCGGGCATCTTGAAGATCGAGGCAGCGTGGCGCTCCGGGTAGCGACGGCGATAGGCCATGTAGGCCACCAGGATCAGCGACCAGACGAAGATGAACAGCACCGTGGCCAGCGTCGTCACCAGGGTGAAGGCGGTTACCAGGTTGGGAATCAGGTAGATCAGCAGCGTGCCGCCCAGCAGGCACAGGCACGAGAACAGCAGGCCACGGGCCGGCACCGCAGCGCGCGACATTTCGACAGCCCGCGCGGAGCGTGGCCCTCTTCGGCCAGGCCGTACAGCATGCGGCTGGTGGAGAAGATGCCACTGTTGGCCGAGGACGTGGCCGAGGTCAGCACCACGAAATTGATCAGGCTGGCGGCGGCGGGAATGCCGGCCAGCACGAACAGCTGCACGAACGGGCTCTTGTCCGGCACCACCTGGCGCCACGGGGTGACCGCCATGATCGCGATCAGCGCCAGCACATAGAAGATGATGATGCGCACCGGGATCGAGTTGATTGCCTTGGGCAGGTTGCGCTCGGGGTCGGCGGTTTCGGCGGCGGTGGTGCCGACCAGCTCGATGCCGACGAAGGCGAACACCGCAATCTGGAACCCGGCGAAGAAGCCGACCAGGCCCATCGGGAACATGCCGCCGTCATTCCACAGGTTCGACAGCGACGCGGTGTGGCCGCTGGGCGAGGTGAAGCCCCACGCCACCAGACCGGCGCCGGTGATGATCAGCGCACAGATCGCCACGATCTTGATCAGCGCGAACCAGAATTCCATTTCACCGAACAGCTTCACCGTCACCAGGTTCAACGCCAGCAGCAGCATGACGCAGGCCAGCGCCGGTTTCCAGGCTTCAAGCCCCGGGAACCAGAACTGTGCGTAGGCGGCAATCGCGATCACGTCGGCAATGGCGGTGACGATCCAGCAGAACCAGTACGTCCATCCACAGAAAAACCCGGCCCACGGGCCGAGCAGGTCGGTGGAGAAGTCGATGAAGGATTTGTACTGCAGGTTGGACAGCAGCAGCTCGCCCATCGCGCGCATCACGAAGAACAGCATCGCGCCGATGATCAGGTAGACGAAGACGATGGACGGGCCAGCCAGGCTGATGGTCTTGCCCGAGCCCATGAACAGACCGGTGCCGATGGCACCGCCGATGGCGATCAGTTGCAGGTGGCGGTTGGACAGGCTGCGGCGCAGGTGCTCGGGGGGCGTGGCGGGCTCGGTCATGGGCGCGGGAAGGGGCGGGCGAAGCGTTCGACGGTAGTCCTCCGCGGCGCCGAGCGCCAGCGCCAGACGGCCCCATTGCGTCAAAGCAGGCCGCTTTCACCACAATGTGACCGAATACCGTATTGATCCCATTCCGCCCGGCCCGGTGCCATGCTGAGATAGCCGCATCTGCCCAAGGACCGGCCCGACCATGCGCCCTGCCCCGCCCGCCCCGCTGGAGCCCCGGCCATGAGCCGCCTGCGCGTCATCATCGGCGGTACCGCACTGGCCCTGCTGGCCGCTGCGGTGCCGATCGCGGTCATGGCCTACGCCACCTGGGACCGCGCGGTCAGCGTCGAACAGCAGCGCCTGCGCGACATCGCCGATCGCACCCTGCGCCGCTCCGACCTGTCCTACCAGGAGGCGCTGGCGGCGCTGAAATCCGCCGAAGCCGGTGCCTACGTGTCCTGCAGCCCCGAGCACATCCGGCGCATGCAGACCCTGGTGATGACCACCCCATCGATTGACCAGATGGGCTACTTCGAAGGAGGCAAGCTGCGCTGCACCTCCTGGGGGCCGTTCCTGTCGGATGTGGATCAGCCCAGGCCGGACCACGTCACCAGCGACGGCGCCGGCATCGCAGTGGACGTGCGCCCGGAAATCAGCGGGCGACGCCAGGTGCTGGCGATCCTGTATGGGTCCTACGACGCTCTGGTGGACCCACGCCGCTTCGTCGATGTCATCGCCGACCCGAATGTGCGGCTGGCACTGGCCAGCCCCGATGGACGCCTGCTGGCCAAACAGCCCGGCCTGGATCCGGACCTGCTGCAGGCACTGCTGCGCGACCCGGGCGAAGGCCTGGACCACACCACGCTGTTCGCTACCGCGCGCAACGAGGAATGGCTGGCCGTCGCCACTACACCGCGCACCGCGCTTGCCGCGGCCTTCCGCCAACAAGCCTGGCTGTACGTGCCGGTGGGCCTGCTGCTGGCCGCCGCCGGCGCCGGGCTGGTGATCTGGCTGTCGCGGCGTCGCCTCTCCCTGCGCGGCGAACTGGCTACCGCCATCCGCCGCCGCGAGCTGTACCTGCATTACCAGCCGATCATCGAACTGGACACCGGCATCTGCGTCGGCGCCGAGGCGCTGGTGCGCTGGCAACGCCCGGATGGCACCCAGGTGCGCCCTGACCTGTTCATTCCGCTGGCCGAAGAGGCCGGCATGATCGCCGACGTCACCGACCTGGTGATCGAGAACGTGGTGCGCGACATGCTGCTGGTCGCCGACCGCAGCGCGCACATCGCGATCAACCTCGCCGCCGAAGACATCAGCAGCGGTCGCGCCCTGAAGATGATCTCCCGGCACATGGCCGGCAGCGGCATCCTGCCGCAGCAGATCTGGATGGAGGCCACCGAACGTGGCTTCCTCGATCTGGACCGCGCGCGCACCATGCTCGCCGCCGCCCGCCGCGCCGGCCACAGCGTGGCCATCGATGATTTCGGGGTCGGCTTCTCCAGCCTGCAATACCTGCAGCAGCTGCCACTGGATGCGCTGAAGATCGACAAATCATTCATCGATGCGATCGGTACCGAAAGCGCCACCAGCCCGGTCACGCCGCACATCATCGACATGGCCAAGGAGCTGGGCCTGTGGGTGGTGGCCGAGGGCGTGGAAACCGAAGCGCAGCTGGCCTACCTGCACAGCCGGCATGTGGAATTCGGACAGGGCTGGCTGTTCTCGCGGCCACTGCCGCGCGATGAGTTCGTCGCCTTCCATCAGAAGCGGCAGCAGCAGTACGGCGCTGCACGCGAACACATGCAGAACCCGCGCAGCGTGCCGATCGAGCGTGAGGGAGTGGAATAGGACGGCGAACGGCGGAGCCCCTCGTGGCGGATCGCGCCCGGTGGATCCATCAGGTGGGGCGGGTGGGCAAGACCGGGGTTGGGCCTCCTGCCCAACCCACCCACCCGGCCAGGGGCACATTGCGGCGGCGTTCCGCCACGGAATCAACGGAAGAAAGCGAAAGCAAAGGCAAACGCGGGTCGCTGCGCTCGGTAGATCCACGCCATGCGTGAATGGCGTGGACCACGGCAGTGCCGGCCGCTGGCCGGCACCTCCAACGTTTGGCCTGCGCCTACGCCCAGGCCTTCGGCCGTGCCAGCAGCCACGCGGCGGTCACCGCCAGCAGCAGCAACGGCAGCCATCCCAGCTGGCGTGGGCCGCTGGCCTGCAGCAGCACGCCGCCTGCCACGCCGCCGGCCGCAATGGCCAGGTTCCAGCCGGTCACCAGCATCGACTGCGCCAGGTCCGCAGCGGCCCCAGCGCGCCGTGCCAAGGCGGTCTGGAACAGGGTCGGCACGGCGCCGAACGCCACGCCCCACAGGATCGTCGCCAGCAGCAGTGCGCTCGCCACGCCAGGCCACACCAGCAAAGCCAGCACCGGCACGATGAAGCCGATCACCGCCGCCCACACCAGCGCATGCAGGTGGCGATCCACGCCCCAGCCGGCAATCACGATGCCGGCAATCGCCGCCATGCCGAACGCCAGCAGCAGCCGGTCCAGCCAAGCACCGGCACCCGCGTCGACCGCCAGCGGCTCGATATAGGTGTACAGCACGTTGTGCGCCAGCACGTACAGCGCCATCACCAGCAGCGCACTGCGTACACCGGGCAGGCGCCACACGGTCGCCAGCGAAGTGCGTTGCCCGGCCTCAGCGGCCGGCAGCGCAGGCAACGCCCAGCGCGCGTAGGCCAGCAGCAGCAGACCCAGCACGCTCATCAGCGCGAACGCCCAGCGCCAGCCGATCTGCTGGCCCAGCAGCGTCCCTGCCGGCACCCCCAGCGACAGCGCCAGCGGCGAACCGACCATCGCGACCGCGATGGCCCGTCCCTGCAGCGACGGCACCACCATGCGCGCGGCATAACCGGCCACCAGCGACCACAGCAGGCCACCGCTCACGCCGGCCAGGAAGCGCGCAGCCAGGATCAGCGCGTAACTGCTGCTCAACGCCGTCAGCGTATTGACCACCACGAAGCCAGCGATGGCCGCCAGCAGCAGCGGACGCCGTGGCAGGCGCTGGGTCAGCGCGGTCATCGGCAGTGCAGCCATCACCGAACCCAGCGCATACACGCTCACCAGCTGGCCGACCGCCGCATCACTCACGCCCAGGCTTTCGCCCATCGGCCGCAGCACACCCGCCGGGAGGGTCTCGGTCAACAGGGTGATGAAGCCGCCACCGGCCAAGGCAAGCAGGCCCGCCCACGGCAGGCGCGTGGCCTCGCCGGGCGGACTGGCGGCATCGATGGCATGGCCGCTCATCGCGTTGCCCCCAGGTCGGCATAAATCGCATCGCGCAGGTCATCGACGAATACGCCATCCATCCCTTCGTACAGGGTGTTGGTCAGCGCCACCACGCTCAGCCCACGCGACGGGTCGACGAACCAGCTGTGCCCGTAGGCACCGCCCCAGCGCCAGGTGCCTTCGCGCTGTGGCGTGCCGCTGGCGGCGGCGTCGCGCAGTACCGCAAAGCCCAGCCCGAAGCCCCAGCCGGCCGGTTCCGGCGGCCCCTGTTCGCCCACCTGCCCGGTGGCCATCTCCTCCGCCAGCGCGAGTGGCAACAGGCCAGAGCGCTGTACGTCGCGCAAGGCCTCGAGCACCGCCATCACCTCATCGGCGGTACCGACCAGGCCGGCGCCGGCCGAAGCGAACCGGCTGGCGTCGGTGGCACGCGCAAGGCTGTACTCGATGCCGACCGTGCCCTCGAACGGCGCGACCGTCTCGCCTTCCTGCAGGCGATGCGGCTGCGGCGTGTCGCTCACATACGGCGTGGCCAGCCGCTCTGCATCGCGCGTGGCGAACGCGGTGTCGCGCAGGCCCAAGGGGGCAGCCAGCAGACGCTGGAACAGCGCCTGCAGCGTTTCACCGGTCGCGGCTTCGGCCACCGCACCGGCCACGTCCACGCCCAACGAGTAAAGCCACTGGCTGCCCGGCTCGAACAGCAGTGGCGCCTGCGCGATCCGGCGTACGTTCTCGGCCAGGGAAAGCGGGTTGGCGTCCATGCCATCGCTGACCCCAGCGCGCGCGTAGGGCCCCACCGCATCAGCCTCCAGGAAGCGATAGCCCAGCCCGCTGCTGTGGCTGAGCAGCTGGCGCAGGCTGATCGGCGGCGTGCGGCCATCGGCCAGCGCCGGGCGGAAGTCCGGCAGCCAGCGCTGTACCGGTGTGTCGAGGTCGAGCACGCCTTCGGCCACCAGGCGCAGGATCACCGTGGCCAGCAACGGCTTGCTGACCGATGCCAGCCGGAACAGCTGATCGCGCTGCATCGGCCTGGCCGACTCGCGATCGGCCAGCCCGGTCGCGCTGGCATGGCGCAGCACGCCGTGCTCGCGCACCAGCACCACCGCACCGACCAGGCGCAGCGGGTGGACCTGCTGCAGCAGCCGCTGCACCGAAGGCAGCGTCGGTGCAGGTTCAAGGGAAAGAGCGGCATTCATCGCGGTGATCCGTGGGGAGAGGCCCGCCACGTTAGGCAGCACGACGCGGCGCAAAAAGCCGGTTGCCGCTCCGGGCATCATGGACCGTGCAGTCCGCAATCGGCATGATGCCCGGAACTGGAACGCCGCAAGGGCTGCCCGAGGCCCCGCACCACAGTGTTGCGACGGCCGCGCCGCGTGCCGCGATCACCCGCCCCTACCCTGCCGTTTTCATCGCCGGTACGCCCATGTCAGTCCTGGACAACCTCGCCAACCTGCAGACCTTCGTCCACGCCGCCGACACCCGCAGCTTCGTCGAGACCGGGCGCCTGCAGGGCATCTCGGCATCGGCCGCAGGCAAATGCGTTGCGCGGCTGGAGCACGCACTGGGCGTGCGCCTGTTCCACCGCAGCACGCGCAGCATCACCCTCACCGCCGAGGGCCAGCTGTTCCTGGTGCGCTGCCGGCGCATCCTCGACGAACGCGATGCCGCGCGCACCGAACTGGCGCAACCGCACGCTGCACCGAGCGGCACGCTGCGGATCAGCCTGCCACTGGTAGGCGACCTCACCCTGCCGTTGATGGCCGAATTCATGGCCGCGTATCCGGACATCCGCCTCGACCTGGATTTCAGCGACCGGCTGGTCGATGTCATCGAGGAAGGTTTCGATGCGGTGCTGCGCGTTGGCGAACCCAGCGACTCGCGGATGAACGCGCGCCGGCTGGGGGTGTTCCCGCGGCGTGTCGTCGCCTCGCCGGGCTACCTGCAGCGTCGCGGCGTTCCACGCACGCCGGCCGACCTGCTGCAGCACACGTTGCTGCACTATCGCTTCCCCAGCACCGGCAAGCTGGAGCCGTGGCCGATCCACTGGCCCGACCACGAAACACCGCAGGAGCTGCCGGTGCACATGGTGGCCAACACCATCGAGGCGCGGGTGGCGCTGGCGCTGCGCGATACCGGCCTGGCCTTCGTGCCGGTGCACTCGGTGCGCGATGCGCTGGCCGGCGGCCGCCTGGTCACCGTGCTGGAGGATCATGTGCACTCCTGCGGCACCTTCCACCTGCTGTGGCCGTCGGGCCGACACGTATTGCCGAAGCTGCGGGTGTTCATCGACTTCGTCGGCGCCCGCCTGGACACCGTGCCGTAGATCCACGCCATGCATGGATGCGTCTCGCGGCGAAAGGAAGCCGAGCATCGGCTCGGCTCTACAGAACCACCCGACCATCGGTAGCGCCGGGCCATGCCCGGCGGCCGCACACCTGACCATTCAGCCACTGCCGCTATACTGCCCGCTCATTCCTCCCAGAGGCTCGCGACCAATGCGCCATTGATGCCGCCGTCTTCCCAAAAGACGGCCTGACTCTTCCCGCCCCTGCGCGCAGGGGAGAACCCGGCATCCATGGAGGTCGCATGACCACACATTCCCTCACGCTCGATCGCGTGTCGTATCGGCTGGCCGACGGCCGCCCGCTGTTTTCCGATCTGTCGTTCTCCTTCGATCCGGTCGCCACAGGCCTGGTCGGTGCCAATGGCACCGGCAAGAGCGTGCTCGCACGCCTGCTGGCCGGTCGGGTGCGACCAGAGAACGGGCAGGTGCGCAGCAGCGGCCGCGTGTTCCTGTTGCCGACGCCCGGCTATCCACCCGCCGGCACGGTCGGTGAACTGGCCGGCGTCGGCGCGGAACTGGCCGCGCTGCAACGCATCGAAGCCGGCAGCGTGGATGAGGCCGACTTCGCCTGCGTCGGCGACCATTGGGATCTGCGCGAGCGCCTGCAGCAGCAATGGCAGGCGCTCCGCCTGCCCGACGATCTCGATCCCGCCCAACCCGCCGCGCGTCTCAGTGGCGGCCAGGCCATGCAGGTGGCGCTGTCCGGCGCCTGGGCCAGCGGCGCCGATTGGCTGATCCTGGACGAGCCCAGCAACCACCTCGATGGCCGCCATCGCCAGCAGTTGTACGAACGGTTGCAGCAGTGGCGCGGCGCCCTGCTGGTGATCAGCCATGATCGCGAGCTGCTGGCGCAGATGCAGCAGATCGTCGAGCTCGACGCGCGCGGGCTGCATCGCTATGGCGGCCCGTGGCAGCACTACGCCGACGCGCGGTCCGCCGAACGCGAAGCGGCCGCCGCACAGCTCGACCACGCCCGCGCCCAGCACCGGCAGCAACAGCGCAGCGCGCGCGAGCAGCAGGAACGTCAGCAGCAGCGCCAGGCGCGTGGTAATCGCGATGCGAAGCAGGCCAACCAGGCACCGATCCTGCTTGGCCGGCAGAAACAGCGTGCAGAGGCCAGCCGCGGGCGCGCGCAACAGGTACAGGCCGATCGTCTGCAGGCCAGCGCCGACCAGCTGCGCGCAGCGGCTTCGGCAGTTCACGCCGCGCCGGAGCTGGCGCTGTTCGCCGGTGACGGTGAACGCGGCAACGCACGTCTGCTGCAGGCGGAGTCGCTGGTGCTGCCACAGGGTTGCAGTGCACCGTTGCAATTGGAGATCCGCCGCGGCCAGCGCATCGCCGTGGTCGGTGACAACGGCAGTGGCAAGTCCACGCTCCTGCGCGTGCTGGCCGGCCAGCTGCCTGCACGCAGCGGCATCGTGCAGCGCCATGCACCTCTGGCGCTGCTCGACCAGCAGCTGCTGGGGTTGTCCGGCCAGTGCAGCATCCTTGACACCGTGCAGGCCGCCAACCCGCGTGCCGACCCCAGCGAACTGCGAACACGACTGGCCCTGCTCGGGCTGGACGCACAGCGCATTCAGCGCGCAGCCCACAGCCTCAGCGATGGTGAACGGGTGAAAGGCGCGCTGGCCAGCGCGCTGTATGCCGATCCCGCACCGCAGCTGTTGCTGCTGGACGAGCCGGGCAACGCGCTGGATCTGAGCGCGTTGCAGGCACTGGAAGAACTGCTGGCGGCATGGCCGGGCGCGCTGCTGATGGTCAGCCACGACCGGCACCTGCTGCAGGCGTTGCGGCCGACCCACGTGCTGCAGGTGGGCACCGGGGGTTGGCAGTGGCGTGACGCCTTGTAGATCCACGCCATGCGTGGATCTGCTGCAGCAGCCGAGCGTCGGCTCGGCTCTACAGGCTAGGCCATGCGTGGATGCATGCATGGCCTATCGACCAGGGGTAGTGCCGGCCGCTGGCCGGCAACCCATGGATCCTCAGGGCACCGTCACCGCTTCCACACCGGGAACGCCTGCGGCAGCTGTTGCCACAGCAGCGGCCCCGCACGCAGTTCCTGGTCGTTGAGCAGGCACGCGTCCAGCTCCGCACGCACCGCGCGCTCATCCATGTGCACGCCAATCACCACCAGCTCCTGGCGGCGGTCGCCCCACAGCGGGTGCCACAGCCGCTGCATCGCCAAATACGCGGCCGCATCCGGGAAGTCTTCCAGACCCGGCAACGGTGCGCTCCAGCAGTCGGCCTGCTGCCGCGCCCAGCCCAGGTCGCTGTACGGCAGCGGCGTGGGCGGCAGCAGTGGCGCGGTGTCCTCCAGCCCAGCCCGCACGCGATCACGCGCGGCGTACCAGAACCCCGCCGCCTGCGTTCGCGTCGCGGCACCCACGGTGTTCAGCTCACCCACCCAGTCCATGCGATTGGCCAGCCAGAACCAGCCCTTGCTGCGGATCACGCCGGGCATCCCCGACTGCAGCGCGCGGGCGAAGCGCGCGGGATGGAACGGTCGCCGCGAGCGGTAGACGAAACTGGCGATGCCGTACTCTTCGGTCTCCGGCGTATGCTCGCCACGCAGTTCCTTCACCCAGCCCGGCGCACGTTGCGCACGCTCGTAGTCGAAGCGGCCGGTGTCCAGCAGCTCGGCCAGTGGCACGTCACCGAAGCGGGACAGCAGCAGCTTCGCGTCGCGGTTCAGGCCACGCAGCACGGCCAGCGTGTCCTGCAGCACTTCGTCATCCACCTGGTCGACCTTGCTGACCACGATCACGTCGGCGAACTCGACCTGCTCGCACAGCAGGTCGACCACGCCGCGGTCGTCATCCGGCCCGGCCTGCTGGCCGCGCTCGGCCAGGCGCAACGTCGAGCCGAAGTCGGCGAGAAACGCGCTGCCATCCACCACCGTCACCATCGTGTCCAGGCGCGCGATGTCACTCAGGCTGAAGCCCTGCTCGTCGCGCACCGCGAACGTGGCCGCCACCGGCATCGGCTCACCGATGCCGGTCGACTCGATCAACAGGTAGTCATAGCGACCGGCGTCGGCCAGGCGCCGCACTTCCTGCAGCAGGTCATCGCGCAGCGTGCAGCAGATGCAGCCATTGCTGAACTCCACCAGCGTCTCTTCGGTGCGGCGCAGTTCGGCGCCGCCCTCGCGCACCAGCTGCGCGTCGATGTTGACCTCGCTCATGTCGTTGACGATGACCGCCACACGCAGGCCGGCGCGGTTGCGCAGGATCTGGTTGAGCAGGGTGGTCTTGCCGGCCCCGAGGAAGCCGGACAGCACGGTGACCGGAAGGCGACGGTCGGCGCGGGAAACAGTGTTCATGTCGGAGCGGGTTGGCTGCGGAGCGGAAATGTTACTGTATAACACTATCTGCGCAAGGAACGTCCCCCGATGAAGTCGCCGTCTGCCGCCCTGCTCGATGCCGGCGCGGTCGCCCTGTCCAGCCTGTGCCTGCTGCACTGCCTGGCGCTGCCCCTGCTTGCCGCCGCTCTGCCGCTGTTCGGCAGCTGGGCCGAAGCGGAATGGGTCCACCTGCTGTTCGTGGCCATCGCCCTGCCGTTGACCGGCTACGCGCTGTGGCGTGCCGAGCGCCGCCATCCATTGCCGGTGCTGGCCTGGGCCACCGCCGGCGCGGGGCTCGGCCTGCTGCTGGCCGGCGCGTTGGCGCTGCCCTCGCACGACTGGGAGACACCGATGACGGTCATCGGCAGCCTGCTGCTGGCCGCCACGCATATCTGGAACGCGCGGCACCGGCACGGGTAGTGCCGGCCGCTGGCCGGCAACCCCATGAACACCGCGGACGGCCGGCACTACCCTTGCTATTTGCCGTAGCGGCGCAGCAGTTCGACCAGCACTTCGGCCTCGGCCGCCCGCTGCTGCGGGTCGTCGGCGCCGACCACATGTTCCTGCAGGTGCTCGTGCAGCAGCTCCATCAGCAGGCTGTGGGCGGCGCCGCGCACCGCAGCAACCTGCACCAGCACGTCCGCACAGTCGCCGACCTCACCTTCCGGCCTGTCCAGCGCCTGCTCCAACGCCGCCACCTGGCCGCCGATCCGGCGTACCCGGGTCAGCAGCTGCTTTCGATTCGTGTGTACATGGGCCATGGGCGCATCGTATACCCTATGGGGGTATCCTTCCACCCTCTGGTCTTCCCATGCACCTGGATGCCCTCGCCGCCGCCCGTCGCCACGAACACCGCTTCGACGACGGCAACCCGCTGGCCGAACGCAATACCCGCCGCGCCCTGTGGCTCACCGTCAGCATGATGCTGGTGGAAATTGTCGGCGGCTGGTGGTTCAACTCCATGGCCGTGCTCGCTGACGGCTGGCACATGAGTTCGCACGCACTCGCGCTGGGCCTGGCAGTGTTCGCCTACCGCTGCGCGCGCCGCTACGCGCTCGACCCGCGCTTCGCCTTCGGCACCTGGAAGATCGAGATCCTGGCCGGCTATACCAGCGCCATCGCCCTGCTTGGCGTCGCCGCGCTGATGGCGGTGCAATCGCTGGAGCGGCTGTGGGTACCGGCGCCGATCCACTACAACGAAGCCATCGCCATCGCTGCGGTCGGGCTGGGCGTGAACCTGCTGTGCGCCTGGTGGCTGCACCACAGCCCGGGCCACGCGCATCACCACCACGGCCACGACCACGATCACACCCATGCGCACGGTCACGACCTCAACCTGCGCTCGGCCTACGTCCACGTGCTGGCCGACGCCGCCACCTCCGTGCTGGCCATCATCGCCCTGCTCGGCGGCAAGCTGCTGGGCCTGACCTGGCTGGACCCGGTGATGGGCCTGGTCGGCGCCGTGCTGGTCACGGTGTGGGCGATCGGCCTGCTGCGCGACAGCGGCCGCATCCTGCTCGACGCGCAGATGGACGCGCCGGTGGTGGCCGAAGTACGCGAAGTGATCGAACAGGGCCCGTGGCCGGCGCGCCTGGCCGACCTGCACGTCTGGCAGGTGGGTCGCGGCAAGTACGCGGTCAGCGCCAGCGTAGTCACCAGTGACGCCACGCTGGATGCCGATACCGTGCGCAACGCGCTGGCGATCCATGAAGAGCTGGTGCACGTAACGGTGGAGATCCACCGTAGCTGATCCTGCGCGACTGCGGTCGAATCTGTAGAGCCGAGCCATGCTCGGCTGTCGCAGGCCATCAGCCGAGTACGGGCTCGGCTCTACAGTCAGAGCTTCAGCATCATCCGCAGCAGGTACATCAGCAGCGGCAGCGCACTCAGCACTGCACCGCCGATGCCGATCCACGGCCAGCGCTCACCGCGCACGCGCGAGGCTACGGCCAGGCCGCCACCCACCAGCGACGCACCCAGCACGCCCACGCCCAGCCCTGCGGCCATGCCATTGCCACCCGCAGCGACCGCCGCCTGTGCCGCCACGGTGCCTGCCCCCCACCCCACTGCAATACCCAGCCAACTGGCCACGCCGCACCACGGTGCCTTGCCTTGCGCCATCCGAAAACCCCTGTGTCCTTGCCGAATTTCTGTACGGGCCACGCCCGCATGCCGCCTACACTAGCCGCACCTGCCCTGTAGGGACATCCCATGCGCACGCTCCGCCTGCTGCTGCCCGGTGCCCTCCTCCTGCTCACCGCCTGCAGTGGTGACGCCGGGCTTCCTTTCAGCGCCGACCCGTTGCAGGGCTGCTTCGCCACCGGCGCGCGCAAGCCGGCCGACTTCCGCATCGACAAGGAAGGCGGCCAGTACTTCGTCTCCTTCAGCCGCGGCGACCAGTGGCAGCGCGAGCCCAATGCGCTGCACAAGGCCACCCGCAGCGAGATCAGCCGCTACTTCCGCGATGACGCCGAGCAGATCGACAGCGCGTTGATCCGCATGGCCGGCGGCTTCGGCATCTTCCACTTCAACAAGGGCGCGACGCTGAAGGGCAAGGCCAGCGACAGCGACTACATGGCGTTGATGCTGATCGGTGCTGGGCCGGTGTATGCGGTGAAGTGCATTTGAGCAGACGTTTGCTACAGCTTCTTTCGTGGTTAACAGTCTGAAACATAAGAAAAGTTTCAAAACAACGATAACTGGATAGGTATCTCGTCGGGCGACCAGAACTCAGTTCAGCATCAGCTCTCCATCCCAAAAGAGGAGCTGAGACATGAAGTTGAAGCAATTCGCCTTTTTGATAGCGGCCTTTCTGCCCGCGACCGCGATTGGCGCTAGCGAGCGCCTAAGCATAGATGTCGTAGTCGCGAATCCAGACGGAAGTGTCAGCGTAGATAGGACAAGCAGCTGGCCAGACTTCAATGGCGGCATCGTGGACGTGACACAGCGCCTGAAACAAGATGATTTTGGGAGACTCAGCTATCGCTATGAAGACCAGAGTAGAGCCACTCAGCTCTATCACCAAGCCTATTGCGAGTCGATGGAAATGACACCCTCAAGCGGGACCATGACGTTGTCGGGTCCCTCCACCGGCTGGTCTTGCTACAGCGATGATCCCGCGCCCCCTGCCGACCCTGTGAACAGTATTGATTGGGCAACGGCGACTGCACCAAGTGGTCGGGTACCCGTTGGTCAGAATATCTTTCCCATTGGGAGCGGGAGTTGGGAGAGCTCTATTGGCGGCATGAGACGTTCAACCCTCAGCGTGGACAATGGACGCTGTATTGCACAGGAAATCGACCACTACGCTGGGCCGTTCAGAGGCAGAACCCAGTTTGGCGTCAATTGCTATTTTTCGCAGTCCAAGTTTGCAAACACCATGATGGAGACCTGCATCCCCAAGCAATGTGCCACCAATAGAGGGACGATCTTCGCTCAATAGCTCCTAGAGGGAGATGCCCATGCCCAAAGGCAGGGCATCTCTCGTCCATGCATCAACGCCATCTACTCACTGGCAAAGGACTGACGAAATGACATTCAGTCTTGGATATTGGAACATGCTGTCCCTCCTGCTGATGGCCGGTGCAATACAGTCTCAGGGGGCCTATGACGAAGTCCGGCAGCTGCCCGATGGCCAGACCCTGATCATGCGCATCCTGGACTGGGATCTCGGTGATGGTCGCCATGAGCGCGTTACCGTGCATTGGCTGCTGCAGGAGGACGGCCGCATGCGCTACGACTTCGATCGGCAGCCACCGCAAACCCAGGAGGTCCATCGCCAATCGTGCGCGCGGCAGGGCATGCAGCCGTCGCGTGGCGTCGGCATGATCGCGGGGGAAGGGACCGCGCACGGCTATAGCTGCACCAGCCAGCGGTAGCCTCGCGCCCACGCCCGGCTGTTCCCCGTCTGCATCCACACAGGGCGTGGATCTACTGCGGCAGCCACGCGTGGCCCCGGCAACAGCTGCGGTACCATGCCCTCCCCCGAACCGCCCCGGTACCCACCGTGCCCCATTACACCGGCCCCCTGCTGACCCGCGACAGCGCCGACACCCTGCGCCGTGCCCATGACAAGGGCGCCGCCGACTGGCAGGGCTCGCTCGACCTCGGCCGCAGCCAGGACAGCGTGGCGCTGGATGCGGACAGCTTCCACTTCCGGGGCCAGCCCTACCCGTGGCCGGGCAAGCTGAAGGACCGCACGCTGTACTACTGGGATGGCGAGGACTTCGCGCCGATCTCGCGCTACAGCGGCTCGCTGATCAAGCTGGTGCCGACCGAATGGGGCGCACCGACCTTCGAGATCGACGGCATCAAGATGCTGCCGACCTCCAAGCTGTCGCCGTTCGAGGATGCGCGCCGCAAGGTGGAGCTGGTCGCCCCGGCCGGCAAGGTCATCCTCGATACCTGCGGTGGCCTCGGTTACTTCGCCGCCTGCGCGCTGGAGGCCGGTGTCGGCCAGATCCGTTCGTTCGAGAAGAACGCCGATGTGATGTGGCTGCGCACGCTCAACCCGTGGTCGCCGGATCCAGACTCTGCTGCCGCCGGTGGCCGCCTGCAGTTCAGCCACGGTGACGTCTCGCAGCAGATCGAACAGGTGGCCAGCAACAGTGTCGACGCAATCCTGCACGACCCACCGCGCTTCGGCATCGCCGGCGAGCTGTACTCGCAGGTGTTCTACGACCACCTCGCCCGCGTCATCCGCAAGGGCGGTCGCCTGTTCCATTACACCGGCGCGCCGAACAAGCTGACCAGCGGCCGCGACGTGCCGCGTGAAGTGGCCAAACGCCTGGAAAAGGCTGGTTTCAAGGCGGAACTGGCGCTCGACGGCGTGCTGGCCGTCAAGCGCTGAGCCTCACTCCGAGTCGACCTTGGCCAGCTTCATCACCCACGCCGGCACCTCGGGTTCGCCGGCGTAGAAGTCCTTCGGCTTGTTCTCCGCCATCGCCCAGCGATGCAGCCAGCTCGGGCCATAGCGGCCGTTGTAGCCTTCCGCACCCCGCGCATACGCTGGATCACGCATCGCTTCGTCCAGTGAAATGAAGCGATAGCCGCGGCGCTTCGTGGCCGCCACCAGTTCGGCAAAGGTGGCCGCATTGAGCTCGTTGGCGTGCATCAGCCACACCTGCGGCAGCGCGTACCCCAGCAGCGCCTGCGACTGCTTCTCGTAGTAATCCAGCTTGTTCAGCATGTACGGCACGTAGCCCTTGCGCAGCTGCGCCAGCGTCGCGTCGCGCGCCGGCGAATCCGCCTGCTCGTTCATCACGTTGGCATAGGCGAACGCCCACACCCATTCCCCGTTGTCCACCGTCACCGGTGCCACGCGATAGCCATGCTGCTTGAAGAACGCCTCCATCTGCACGCGCTCATCCGCGGTGCGCCCGGCGCGCAGGTAGGGGTGGCGCATCCACTGTGGCGCCTGCCCCTTCTCGGCCAGCAGCGGCCGCAGCACCGTTTCGCCGCGCAGGAAATCCTGCTGGAACGCCGCCACGCCCTTCGCATTCAGATCCATGTGCGAGTACGTGTGGTTGCCCAGCACATAGCCCGCATCGCGCCAGTCGCGCAGCATCTGCACCCGCGCCGGCTGCACCTGTCCATTCACCTCAAGCTTGTTCTCGTTGACGAAGCCCACCACCGGCACGCCGGCCTCGCGCAGCTGGGCCATCAACGCTTCGTGCCGGGCCTGCAGATCCGGCGGCACGATCTGGTCCAGCCGTGCCCATGGCAGATCATCGATGGTCACCGCGATACGACGGTCCACCTCGGCGGCGTGTACGGCCAGCGAACACAGCAACAACGGCAACGCACGCAGCAACAAGCGCATCGGGTCTTCCCTGGAGTGGCGAGGCGTCGACTGTAGCGCGATTGCCGCGCGCCGCCGAGCGTGCTCAGCCCGCCCGGGCCCACGCGATCGCGCGCCACAGGGCAACGCCGCCGGCCATCGCGGCCAACAACAGCACCGTCAACACCAGCGCCAGATCATCCGGATTGCGCAGCAGTGGCGCGTTCACCCGCGTCAGGATGTGGAACACCACGCGCTGCGCCTGCTCCAGCGGTACATCACCCTCCGACACCAGCTCCACCAGGCACGCCGTGGGTGACAGCCGCGCCACATTGCTCCACGCATTCTCGTACAGGTGCAGGACCCATCCGGCCAAAGCCAGTGCACCACCGTGCAGCACCATAAGCGCCACGTTCGCCGTGCGCAGCCGATCGCGCAGCCACAGCGCACGGCTTGCGCACACCGCCATGGCCCCCAGCAACGCCAGCACCACGCCTGCCCATGGAATCCAGCCCAGGGGTTGCCAGTCATCCAGTGCGCCCGCACGCGCCATCACCTGTTCGGCAACCTTCAATCGCGCGTGCGCGTCCGGGCCGCCACAGGCCACCGTCACCGGCTCCAGCAACAGCTCCACACGGTAATGGAAGAAGCCGGCAGCCAGTACCACAGACAGCAGCGCGACCCACTGCAGCATCAACAGGATCGGCCCCTGCCCACAGATGCGGCGGATTCGGGAGGTGGCGGCGCTCATCGGTTCATCCATGACAGCAAAGAGCCATCCTAACCAAGCGCTTCGCACGTGTCGGCTGGCGGATGCGACACACACCATGCAGCGCCGTTACGATGGCACGGTTGTTTGAATGCGAATTTTCCTTGGTGTTCCCGATGGTGATGCTGTACCTGATCGTACGAACGCTGCTGCCCCTGCTGGCATTCGTGCTCGCGTGGTGGCTGCTCGCCTGCCTGATCGACGCGCGCGTCGCCCGGCTGCCACGCGTCCCGTTGAACCTGCCGGCGCACAGCAGCAGCCCGCGCAGGAAGGATCGGCGCATCTACGCGCGCAAGCTGCGGCGCAAGCCGGGGCTGCGCACGGCAACCCGCGCCGCCGCCGCGCCGCGCAGTTGGCGCCTCGCCGCAGCCGTCCTGTCGATAGGCGTGCTGGCCGCCACTGTGGTCGCCATCCCCGATGGCGCGCGCTTCCAGGTGATGGTGGGCAATGTCATGGGCTACCCGGGAACCATCATCGAGGTGCGTGTTCCCGCAGCAGCACAGCCTGTCGTGCTGCAGGCATGGCGCCCCGTACTGGCACACCTGGGAAGGCCCGTAGCGATGCGCTATCCGATTGCTCGCACCGGCGGCGAGCATGAAGCCCATGCGGTCGTACCCGTGCAGGTACGGCTGCAGGGTGATCGCCTGCAGGTGGCCGTCGCGCGACCGGTAGACGCTGAAATGCTGCGCGCAGAATTGGCACGGCTGGCCGGGTTGCCAATCGAGGCCATTGACGTACAGCAACGCGACGTTGCGCCGTGGAGAGAGTCGGGCTGGCGGCCACTGCCCGGCCCGTAGCGCCGCGCCCATGCTCGGCTGCCCTTTGCCCCTTCCCCGGACGGCACGCGCTGCGCGCGCCAGCCGAGCATCGGCTCGGCTCTAGATCAAGCCCACACCCAGGTTGTGAATCACGACCCACGCGGCAGCTTCGCCGCCCACATGTTGTCCACCAGGTTCGGATACCGCCGCCCGTTCTCCTCGGCACGTTGCCGTGCCGCCGCCTTCTGCGCATCCGACAGCGGTTGCGACGTCTGCCCTTTGGGCCTGGGCTTTTTCCACGGGGGTGTCTTTGGCTCGCGCATCGCCGCAGCTTACCGCTTCAGGAAGTTCAGCAGCGCCAGATTGAAGCGGTCGGCGTGGCTGGTGTTGCAGCCGTGCGGCGCCCCCTCCAGGATCACCACTTCGCTGCCCTTGATGGCCTTGTGGGTACGCTGGCCAGAGCCCTCGAACGGCACGATGGCGTCACTGTCGCCGTGCAGGATCAAGGTCGGCACCGTGATCTTCTTCAGGTCATCCCGGAAATCGGTCGTGGCGAACGCCTTCATGCAGCCCAGCGCCGCCGCCTGGTCGGATTGATGGCACAGCGCGATCGCCGCCTGGCGCGTCTCCTCGGTGACCATCAGCTGGCCGTTGGCGCTGAAGAAGTCGCGGGTGAAGCCATCGAAGAACGCTTCGCGGTCCTTCTCCAATCCGCTGCGCATTTCATCGGCCTTGGCCTGGGTCAGTGGACCTTCCGGATTGTCGTCACTGCGCAGCAGGAACGGCGGCACGGCCGCAGCGAACACCACACTGTGCAGTCGATCCTGGCCATGGTTGGCCACGTAGCGCGCCACCTCGCCGCCGCCCATCGAGAAACCGACCAGGGTGACGTCGCGCAGGTCATGCTCCTCGATCAGCCCCGCCAGGTCCGCCGCCAGCGTGTCGTAGTCATAACCTTCGGCCGGCTTGTCAGAGCGGCCAAAGCCACGCCGGTCGTAGCTGATCACCCGATACTGGGCGTCGCGCAGGATCGCCACCTGCGTCTTCCAGGCATCGGCGGACAGCGGCCAGCCGTGGATCAGGATGACCGGGCGGCCATCGCCACCCGTGTCTTCAACGTGCAGGCGGATGCGGGAAGCAGGCATGGGCGCTCCTGTGGAAGGGAAGGATTTCAGGCTAGTGGTCGTCACCTGTGGCGGCTGTGAGGGAATCCCGGCCGCTCATGACATCCCCTGCACAGGCAACGGCCTCTAGGCTGGAACCGGGCCGCCAATATGGGCATTCATTCCGTGGCAGGGCCGTTTCGTCGGAAGCCGGCTGCAGTGGCCCAAACGCCATGCGAGCCTGCGTGAACCCTCCCTGGAGCCTCGCCATGCTGCTGCCCACCCTGCCCCTGCTGGCCGCCGGCCTCGTTGTCGCGCCAGCGCCCGCCGACACCCTGCGCGTGCAGATCCGCCAGGCCGATACCCAGCTGTTCGCTGCGGCCTTCGAGGCCTGCGATGCCGACAAGGCTGCTGCGATGACGACCGACGACATGGAGTTCTTCCATGACAAGGATGGCAAGTCGGCCAGCAGCCGCGAGGACTTCCGCCACAGCGTGGCCAACCTGTGCAGCAGCGCGCGCAAGGGTGGTTGGCAGCTGCGCCGCGAGCTGGTGGAATCTTCGCTGCAGGTGTTTCCGCTGCACGATGAGCGGGCGCTCGAAATCGGCGACCACCGCTTTTACGAGCGCGGCAAGGACGGCGTGGAACGCTGGACCGGCCAGGCCCGCTTCATCCAGGTCTGGCGCCGCGTGGACGGGCACTGGCTGGCCGAACGGGTGATCAGCTATGACCATCGGCCGGCGGACTGACCTTTCCGGCGCCCTTCACCGCCCGGATCTATACTGGCGGGGTTCACCCCGACCCACCGCTACCGTTCGATCGCCATGGCAGAGATCACCCCCAACCACCCCGACTACGGCCTCAACCAGCAGGTCCGCCAGGGCGTGGCCGCACTGGACGCCCAGCATGGACGTCCGTTCGACCAGACCAGCGAACGCCTGACCGCCAGCCTGACCGTGCTCGCCCGCGAACAGGGCCTGCAGCAGGTCGACCACGTGCTGGTCAGCAACGCCACGGCCCAGCACCCGGCCGGGCACAACATCTTCGTGGTGCAGGGCGACCCGGCCAATCCGGCGCACCTGCGCGCGATGATGCCGACGGCCGTGGCGGCGCAGACGCCGGTGGAGCAGTCGATGCAGAAGTTGGGGTTGGGTGTGCAGCAGCAGGTTGAGGCGCAGGCGCAGGAAATGCAGAACCCCGCGCCGCGGCTGGGGTGATGCTTCTCTGAAGCTATCTTCACGATTTACGGCATTTTCCAGTAATGGACCTCAATAGAGATAGCGCCGCCCGGCTGACGTCTCGCCACAGAGTAAACACCGTTGGCGTGCATCAGCGTGCGATCGTCGGCGGGCAAGCCCGGATACTTGTCGGCTGCTTGATAATCGCCATAGTACGCAATCCAAAGCCCTACCCACTCAAGCTCTGGTTGAAAATCCCTCAACTGTTGACTTGAGACAAGAAGCCCGCCGAACAACCCAACTACGCCCAGAAGCCGTGCCAATGCGATGTTCTTCTTCCCTTCCAATCTATTCTTTACACGCCGGCCGACAGAAGGGATCAGCATCGCCAGAAGTGGCACTCCGAGCGCCACCAATCCCAACGTGATTTGCCAGACAACGGTCGCCAAGCCTACAAGCAACATTGCCAGCGTCAGCCAAACAAATATGTAAAGCGGAAGCGCTAGTGCTCCGGTAGCCATGACGAAATCCTGCCCCGGAAGACCGGTTGCGCTGGTCATGATGTTTCGCGCGATCATGGCCGCCCCAAGAATAACCCCCAAGTGCAGCATCAGCATTAGCCTGCGCACATAGCCATACCTCCATGCCCCCTGAAAAATTGGGATAAGCCAGGTCATCAACCCCAGCGCCATCAATGTATAGCCAAGGACAAGAGCAGCCTGGCAGCTGTACTGATTCCCGGTTCTTACCACCTCAAAAATCCACACCGCCAGCAGTGATACTCCGAGCAGGTAGAATTTTTTCTCCAAATCCAGCGCTCTGAGGCGATCAACAGTGCGCGCAAGAATTTCCATGTTTTCCGAACTCAGTAGGAGCGGCCAGCATTCTGCAGGTTCATCAATTTGTTGACCACTGTGGATCAAGTCCACAGTGGTCACTCGTTCGACTCCTTACAACTGGATGCGCGCCACGCTCTCGTCAGCGCCCTTGTCATCCTTATCGCCGTTCTTGATGCTCACGAACAGCACGTTGTTCTTCGCATCCAGCGCCAGGCTGTTCGGGTGGGTCGGCACCGTGTAGGTGGCCACCTTCTGGTAGCTGTCACTGTTGTATGCGGTCACCGTACCGGCTTCGCGGTTGGTCACGTACAGGCGCTTGCGCGGTGCATCCAGCAGGATACCCAGCGGGCCGGCATCGGTCGGGATGCTGGCCAGTTCCTTGCCGGTGCCGCGGTCGAGCACCAGTACGCGCTGGCCCGGGTGCTTGCTGACCAGGCCGCTGCTCTTGGCCTGATAGCCACGCAGGAATTCCGAGCCCTGATCGGTCACGAACAGGCGCTTGCCCGCCGGGTCCAGCGCGATGTTCATCGGCTGCTCGGCGGCGATCCTGTGCTGCGCCACCACCTTGTTCGAATCGGTCCCCACCACCACCAGGTCGGCCAGCAGGTTGCTGGTGTACACGCGCTTGTTGGCCGTATCCAGTGCGAGGCCCGGTGCCTTGGCATTGCCCAGGCCGTCGATGGTGTTGACCACCTTCAGCGTGGTGGTATCGATCACGAACAGCACGCTGCTCACGTCCGGCTGGCTGCTGTGGCCGGTCACGTACAGGCGGTTGGCCGCGCTGTCGACCACCAGCTCGCGCAGGTCGTGGGTGTAGGCGGCCTTGCCGTCCTTGCCGGCTTTCTTCTCCATCAGCTGGATGGTGCCGACGGCCTTGTTCTGCGCGGTGTCGACCACGGTCACCGACAGGTCCACGGTGTTGCCCACGTACAGGCGGTCGTGGGCGTCATCCAGCACCACGCCGAACGCCTTGCGCTCCAGCGGGATGCGGGTTTCCACGGCCAGCGTGGCCGGGTTCAGGCGCAGCACCTGGGCCGGGCCGGCGTCATCACCGAAGCCACCGGACGAGGCGACGAAGACTGCGTTCTGCTTCGGGCTGTAGGCCAGCTCGTACAGGCCCTTGGCCACGGCCTTGCGCTGCACGGCGGTGGTGGCGCTGGCGGCGGGCGCGTTGTCGGCGAACGCGGAGGGCACGCCGAGGCTGAGCGAAACGGCAACGGCCAGCGCGGCCGAGCGGAAGAGAGGATTACGGAACATGCGAGCGTCCTTGAATGGGCACGGGAAGGTGTCCTGGCTCGCTGGGCCGTACTGCGACGGCCCGCCCCACATCTGTCTGCGCGGGGTGGGCTGGCTGGGGTTGCGGGGGAATGGTAGCAGGTGGGGGGCGTGGCGTGCGCCGGCGCGGGCATGGCCGACGCTCGACCTCGATGCTGCGCCCGCCGCTATGCCATCCGTGGACCGTGGCTCTGCTGAAGCTGCTGCTCCTCCTGCAGGCGCTGCGCGTCTCGCTGCGGCTCGTTCTGCTGCAACTGCGCGACGCGATCGAACGAGGCCTCCACAGGTGCCTGCGCAGCCAACTCCGCCGGCATGCTGGCGCGCTGGTGTGCCGGGTCACTGCGGTCCCCCTGCACGATGAACAGCTTCGGTGCGGTATCACCGCGCTGCTCGCCCAGCACCACCTCGTCCACGCGCGAGAACTGCTGCTCCTTCGACAGCGCGAGCAGGCTGGCGCTGACATTGCCGTTGCGTGCACCGAAAGCGCCGAGGTCGGCCACCTGCTGGTGGATCTGGTTGAGGCGGGCATGATCGTCGTGCGCCGGGTCTGCGGGCGTGCCGCTTGCCGCGAGGGTGCTGTTGCCGCGCCACTGCTCGCCGTTCTCGGTGAACATCCACTCGCGGAAGGTCTGCTTCGGCATCGGGTTCCACTGCACCTTGTCCAGCTCGCTGCCCTTCACCTGCTGCGGAATGGCGTTGACCGCGCGGATGTTGTCCAGGACCCTGGTAGCGCCCTCGTAGTTGGTGATCTCCCCGGCCAGCCCGACCGGGCGCAGCCCAGCGTGGTTCAGGGCACCCCATGCGAAATCGGTGCACGCGTTGGAGAAGAAGTCGTATTCCATGTCGAAGCCGTGCTTCTTCGGGTCCGCGGAGAACTCGAGGATGCGGTCGTACTGCGCCTTGCTGATCTCGATCGTGCGCTCGAAGCGGGGTTTGTCGTAGACCAACACATCCATGTCATCGACTTTGCCCCTGTTCGGCTCGTCCTTGGTGCCTGCGTGGGTGAAGCCAATGCTCTCCGGCAAGGGTTCACCCGAACGGCGCAGCGACAGGAACATGTGCCCCGCGAACGATGGCTCCAGCAGAAACCTGTTTCCCTCAGCATCACGGCCGTAGCGCGGCGTGCCGGGGGCCGCCAGATGAATGGTTACGCTGTAGCGTTCGGCATCGTCCTTGTGCATGTCTACTTTCCTAGTGATTGGTAGCCAACGATCAGTTCTGCTTTCAGGCCTTCCAGCCGGGGCCGATCCTCCACAAGGTCCACCCGCAGAACGTAGCGCCCGGGTGCAATGCCTCCGACCTGCGCCAACTGCAACGTGCGATAGAGCACCTCTTCAGAGTACAACCCGGCCTCGGCCAAGCTGTTGATGTCCACGCTCCCCGTCGTCAGGTCTGTTACCACGCCATCCTCCCCGATTTTCTGAGAATCGCATCCATCGCGAGTACGCTGCCAGAGCTGCACAGGACCAGGTGCACCGCCATCAATACGCTCCAGGCGCAGCCGCGTTGGCAGCCGTCCCAGCGTGATCTTCTCCGAAGCATCCAGCAGCCGTCGCCCATCGGTATCCTGCAGCCGCAACCCGATGTTCAGGATCGGAATGGCCGGCTTCTGGGACGCCGGCAAATCAAACGTGACCTCGGCAATCCGACCGGCCTTCTGCAACTGCACGGCCCGCGTGAGCGGCACAACCGTGCGCGCCTCGGCCTGTGCGCGCGTCAGCAGGGACGGCGCAACCTCAGGCGCTGGTGACGCACGGCATGCCGCCAGCGCGCCCAGCACCGCCAGTACCACCAGCCCCCGCCGAACTGGACGCGTCATTGCTCCTTCAACCGCAGCGAATCGGCCACATCGGTCTTGGCCGCCACCTCGGTGGCGATGCTGGCGCGGCGGTGCCCCGGGTCGTTGCGGTCGCCCTGCACGATGAAGATGCTCTCGGCGGCATGGCTGTTCTGGGTCGGCCGGCTGAGCAGCACGTGGTCCACGCGCGAGAGATTGTTCTGCTTGGCCAGCACCAGCAGGCTGGCGCTGATGCGCTGGCTGGCCGCATCGAACGGGCGCCCATGCGCGGCATCCAGCTCGGCCACTTTCTGGATCAGCTGCGAGAACAGGCGATGGTCCGGATGCGAAGGGTCCAGCAGCGTACCGGCCACTTCAATCGGCGTCGGCGGCGGCTCATCGCTGGCACGGTCGCCCTGGCGATGATGCTCGGCCTCGCGCTCGGGCATCGCGTGGTGGGTTTCGGCATTCAGGTCGCTGCCCGGGAACGGCGCGGCGATGCACTGGATCTCCGGCAGGTTGAACAGCACCGCGAACTCGCCCAGATTGCTGCTGCCATCCAGCGGCGCCGGCAGCGGATGCAGCCCGGCGTAGTGCAGGGCCGCCCAAACGAAGTCGCTGCAGCGGTTG
Source organism: Stenotrophomonas sp. DDT-1 (assembly GCF_001580555.1). Lineage (NCBI taxonomy): Bacteria > Pseudomonadati > Pseudomonadota > Gammaproteobacteria > Lysobacterales > Lysobacteraceae > Stenotrophomonas > Stenotrophomonas sp. DDT-1. The sequence continues at coordinate 56,847 of NZ_LEKR01000007.1, read as the reverse complement.
ATGGTGGCCGGGCGATCCACATCGAATTCGAACTCGGCGGGTTCCTCGGCGAAATCACGCAGGCAGCCGTAGTGCTCCTCGGTGATTTCCAGGGTGCGGCTGTAGTACGGGTCCAGATGCTCGTCGGCATCGTCGTGGCGCACCTGTGCGTACTGCACGCCGGTGCGGGTTTCGCCCGGTGCCAGGTGCGGTGGTGCGAAGCCATAGCTGTGCGTCTCGTCGCCCGCAGCGACCTGCAGGTACATATGGCCCCGCGGCGAGATGCCCCCACTTTTCAGCGGGGTGCCGGGCGCGGCCAGATAAAGGGTTACGGTGTAGCGTGTTGCCTGCTCCATGCCTGTTCAGCCTTGATAGGTACTGCGGTCCTGGCTGGATGATGGCATAGGTGGGATCGGGGGTAGGTGGAGGGATAGAAGGCGTCGATCACGACTTGCTGAATATGTGAGCCAGCATGCAGTAATGGGCCTTGGCGCGAGCAAGGTCCCCGCAGCGACTGGAGCTTGCCATTCCACCGTTCTATGAGTCGTTCCGATCATGCAAGGGAATCGCCCATGAGCAGAGCACCGGCTTGCCGGCTTGCCTCCTTCACCTTGGTGGCCGTGCTGAGCACCACCGCCTGCGCGAAGGCCCCATCCACGGAAAAGGCCCCGAGCGGAACCCCCATGTCCGAAACCGCAACCAGCCCACGTACGGTGAGCGGACAGACCTACACGACGCAGCCGGTAGAGGCTCGGCTTGGCCCGCACCGCTTCATGTTCCCGGCCAACCTCTACTACAACCAGACGGGCGCCCTGGCCGATGGGGGCGTCATGCTCACGGTGTTCTGGCCGGATTTCGATGCAGCGCCTCCCGGTGATCGCCCGGTGCGCAGCACGCAGGACAGCCGGCGGCAGGTACTGGTCGAGCTTAGATACATCGATCGCGTTCCCATCCAGAACTATCTGGCACGTCGGTCCAGCAGTGAGGCCACCAGCGCACCGGGATCACTGGAGCGAAGGGACCCGGTAGAGAATCTTACGCTGCGCGTTGCACAACCCGAGCGCTGGGGTCTGACGCCGTATGCGATTGACCCATCTTTGATGTCAGCTTATGCAAAGGAGTCAGAGGCTGCGCTGGGCAGGCCTTACGTGCACAACCCAGGAATGGAACCAGACTGGTATGTGGCCCGCTCGACGGCGGGCCAACTGACAACGTTCATCAGCTGCGACCCGGCAGACCGCATTCCTGACGGACTTGTAGTTCAGGGAAAGACACTTGAACGCGCCGGCGAAGGCCAGATCGCAATGTGCCGCCATTCCATCGTGGACGCGGGCGACAGCATCGCCATCGAGATGAACTATGCACGCGTCATGCTGAGCGACTGGCAGCGCCTGGAAACCAGCGTTCGTGATCTTCTGGAACGATATCGCGTTCAGCCGTGAACGATGGAGGTCCGGGCGCTCTTCATTCGGGTCGTACAGTGGCTTCAACCCGGACAGGGACCCACCGAGGGTCATCACAGCCAAAGACGCCTCTGCGCAGCTCTCCTCCATCATGAGCCTGCGTCTACGCAGTCCAGTTCGGAGAGGGAGACCGATGAATACGATCCCCGTCTATCGGCAGAATGGCGAGCTGACTTACCCGTGACACTCAGCGTACCGGCGGTGGCGAGGCTGCCTTATTTAGGCCTGCGCAAGTAAGCAACCAGCAGTTCCGGCTGGTACGGCTCAAGCTGTGGCAGAGGGGAGTGCAGTTGCACTTCAACCCGGTATCGGCCCGGCGACGGATTGCGTGCCCATGCGAAGGCCAGCTGTGCATAGTTATCATCGGGTCGTTCCAGCCCTGCATTCTGCAGCGCCAGCACGTCAACATCGTCCAGCCACGCATTTGTCACTCGACCATCAGCGGGGATGGGAATTGTTCTGGCAGGTTCCCCAATGACCCATTCCAGCCGGTGCAAGGGCACGTCCTTCCATCCACTCGATTCCAGGCGCTGCATGGAAACCTTCGCCTGGAACCCGGACGCCCGAACATCGGCCAGTGCCCAAAACGCCGCGGTGTTATCCGTGCGGTCAACGCGAATGCCGATCATGAGCGTTGGAGAGGAATTTTTGCTGGGAGCAGCCACATTGAACTCGACCGTCAATGGTGCATCCATTGACGAGGTGGGCATGGCGCGCACAAGCGGCACCAGATCCGGACGATGGGCCTCTGCTATCGAGCCTTCGTCGCGAGCCGCATCGGGCCGGCACGCGGTAGCCAGAAGAACGAGTAGTGCTGCGAGCATGCATATCCGGCGCATTCCATGTGGCGTCATCTTCAGTCCTCCGTCCAGGTCGCCAGTGCAGTGCATGCCCTACTCATCCCCCGCTCGCCGCACGAATCTGGATGTCGTGCTGCACCCGCTGGTCTTCCAGCTGCTGGTCCATCTGATTCGCCAGCGCACGCTGATGCGCTTCACGGCTGACTGCATCGAACTGCTGCAGTGATTCCTCCACCGATGTCTGCGCCGCCAGCTCGGTCGGCATCGCAGCGCGCTGGTGTGCCGGATTGCTGGGCTCGCCCTGCACCACGAACAGCGTGTGCCCAGCCGGGTGTTCGCGCGTAGCGTTGCTCACCAGCACATGGTCCACCCGCTCCAGGTCGTTGTCCTTGGCCAGTACCAGAAGGCTGGCGGTCATGCGTTCGCTGACTTCGTCGAAGCTGCGGCCGTGCTTGGCGTCCAGCGCTTCCACGCCCTCGCGGATCTGCTGATACAGCGCATGATCGGGATGGCCGGGCTGGGTGGGGTCCTGCACCACCCGGCTCGGGGCCGATGCCTCATCCGGTGCAGGTTCGGCTGGCTCAGGGCTTGGCGCAATCGTGGGCGCGGCAGGAACAGTGACAGCCGCAGTGACGGGCTGGAGGTCATCCAATGGAGTCGGTTCGGGCTCTGGCACGGTTTGTGCCGCTTCCTGCTCCAAAGGCCATGAATCGCGCGCAGGCTCAGCAGGCAGCGGCTCCTTGAAGGGCACCGGTTCCACCTCCTGCACTGCCATGTCCTGCTTTGGAGTGGGCGCAACCGCAGGCACCGGGGCGATCCGCTCCGGCTCCGATGCCTGCTCTGTGCGCTGCGCGGGCATCATCTGCGTTGCCGCATCCAGTGGCGCGGCGACATGTGGCGTCGCGCGCTCAGGTGCGGCCGGGTGCGCCTGCATCGGCCCAGCGGGCTCTGGCGTCTGTGAGGCGGTACGGTTTTCGGTGGGCGCCTCGCTGTTTGGATGGGGCTGAGGTTGGGGCTCCGCCTCACGCCGCGGCGGATCGCGCTGCTCGGCGTGCCGTTGAGGCGCGGGCTTGTCCTGTGGGGCGGGCGTAGGCGGTGGCGTGACCCTTATCGCGGGCGGCGCTGCCGCAACCGCCGCAGGCGCGATGGGTTGCGCAGTCGCCGGCTCTTCAGGCCGCACTTCCACGCTCCCATCCTGCTCGGATGGCTTGTCGCCATGTGCCACCTGCGCGGCTACTCGTGCAGCCTGCCCTGCATCCACCTGCGCAGCACCCAGCCGATTGGCTTCCTGCAGTGCCTGCCGGTACGCCTCCTGCTCACCCGCCGACAGCGCAGCAATGCGCAGCTCGGGCGAGTCGGGCAACGGCGCCTGCTCATTGGCACGCGCGCGCACCTCATTCCATGCGGCCTGCAGCTCCTGCGTGCTGGTGGTCGCGACGGCACGCGCCACGCCATCCTGACCCACCTGGTAATGGGTGATGGGCCGGGACGCGCCCGCGTTGCCCTCGGCTACAGGCCCCAGTTCCTGCAGCGTGGGACCCGTAATGCCGTGCTGCTCGCGCGTGCGTGCCGTGGCCAGGGCAATGGCCTGCTCCCACGCCGGGGTCAGCGCAACGCCCGCAGCGTAGTAGCTGTGGCGCAGCTCGTACTGGTTCACTTCCGCCGCAGATGGCAACGGTCGCGCGTCCAATGCGGCAATGGTCTGGTTGAACTGATCGAGCGACGGCTGCTGGATGGTGCGGGTCAGCTCCAATTCCAGCGCCATGTTCCCCTGCGCGATCTGGCCAGCGTGGTGCCATTGCCCTGCTTCATCGCGCTGGTAGAGCTGGTTGTCCGAGCCCTGGATGGCGTCGGGCCTGGCACGGGCCTGCTCCACCGCTTCCGGCACCAGCGGCACGAAATCACTGGCTCGTGTGGCAGCACGGGTTTCTAAATAGCTGGTGGCAATGGCGGCCTTGCCGTTGGCGATGTTGTTCTCGATGCGCTGCACCGCCTCGCGATTCAACTCGTTGGCGCGTTCGGGGCTGGCGATCTGCGTCTCGTACACACCCCGGTCGTTGGCACCGGACACGCCAATCTTGACCTGCCGCGTCCACTGTTCGGTCTGCGCATCGCGGTGCCAGTTGGGATTGTCCAGACGGCCCTCGCCGTCCTTCGCCGGAATACTGAAAGGATCCTGCGGCGGCGGTGCCTTGCCCAGCGCCAGCTCTACCGCTTTTACATGGGCGTATGCGCCCAGCTCGCGGGCCTTCTCGTAACTGGCGCCCACACTGCGCTCAGTCGCATTGCCCAGGCCATCGCCCGCGCTGTCCATGACCGCCTGGCGCTGCCAGTTGCGGCCATCGAACTGCCATGTGACATCGGCTTTGTCGGTCTGCCGGTAGATGGCGCGGTTGTCGAGCAGATCGGCACCCTTGTCGAACGCCTTGCTCATCAGCAGCGCATCGCCCGCGACAATGGCCGCAGGGACGAAGCTGGACGTGCCGATCACCGACGCGGTGGCCATGCCACCGACCCAGCCACCGCCGTTGCGCGCCAGGGCGTGGGTGAGCTCGGACTGGGCGGCGGTGCCGTTGCCCTCTTCCAGCAGCTGGGAGGTGCGACGGGCGGTGATGACAGCGTCGGCGCCGGATGCGAGCAGGCCGCCGGAGCGAATCAGTTGGCTGGTAGAGGCTTCGCCGAGGAGCATTCCCATGGTGGCAAAGCCGCGCTGCGAGACGGGCTTGTAATGGCTGGGCGATGCCTCAGCAAGATCATAGATTCCTTCTCGAGCCTTGCCGATGGCTGGTAGATCGTCCAGCAGAGTCTGTCTGACGCGAGCAGTAGTCGCATCAGACAGCGTCAATCGCCCGGCCTGCTCTGCCTCCGAAACCGCCAAACGCATCTCCATCCTGCCGGCGACTTCGCGCGCAAAGGCGTCGCGCTCGCCAGGGCCGGCGACCAAGTTCCTAGGGTTACTCTGAATCTCCTCAATGACGCGAGCAACACGCGGATCAGAATGAATGATTGCTGCCCATTCCGACTCCACTGGCCCCATTGACCGCAGCACCTTGAACTGCTCCGCGTGGTCCATACGGTATTGCGCATGACTGGATATCGTGCGGCGGTTGCTTGCATTCGCATCCTCCGCAGTCATCCCGTCGGGCGTGGTAGCAAACGCATCTCCATTGATAAGAGCAAGCTTGACCGTATCGCGAAAATCAATCACTTGCTCTGCAACAATGCGCAGCGCCGCGGAATCCTTCTTCCTTATTGCAGCAGTGCCTGCTGGACTATCCTGAATGTCATTCAGGACATAATTTATTTCTTTAGTATAGGAACTTCTCGTCCGGCCTCGATGTGGAGAAGTGTCGAGGTCCTCCGCGAGCCCACCTCCAAACGGAAGGTAGAGACGATTGAGCGACTCATCCTTAGCTAGGTATCCCGCCTCGACAAGCCTCTTGACGAGAGGATGATCCCTGAACACGACCTGCTCAAAGACATGATGACTTTGTAGAATTACGCTTTCTGCGGGCATAGGATTCCATTCCCAAGAGGGCGAAAAGTGCTGTTTAACTAGTAGCCTGCAGCGTCTTCAATCCACACGCCGCGCGGATTGATCACCGTTCCAAATCCATGCTCGATGAGCGCGTCGCGAAGCACTCTGTCACAGTAGACACGGCTGCCCGAATGGATATCCATGAACACATGCGCATCAGCCACTTCTGCTTCTTTGAAGGACAACTTGCCGCCACCGGAGAGGCTGTAGTACTTGCCGTTCCGGTAGCCATCTAGAACTCTCACGCTCGATGCATTCTCGTCAATCGCGTCCAGAATTCTTATCACCTCACACAAGTAGTGAGGCTCACCTTCTGAACCGTCCTCGAGCTGAAATGCACACTTCGCAAAGACAAAACCTTCGGCATCGATGTTCTCCATTACATCCTTTAGGGGTTGAGAAACAAGCCAATAGCCGTTGAATCCGCCTTGCAGATCCAAAGGCATATCACCAACTTGGCTATCGAAGCGAAGCTTGGGAACAACCCTCAGTGACGCAAGCCCGCCCATCTCAGAAGGCTCGCTCATATAGGTCGGCCAAGGGACTTCCTCCTCATTGTCCAATTCGACCCCATGACCACGGCCAGGTGCGCCCATATCGGGGCTAAGCACGTAGAAGCGACCTTTAGGGGGGGCAACTTTACTCATGTCGTCCTCATTCATTCTCGTTATTCACTGGTGTCAGCGAGCTCAGGCGAACATTGTTCGGAACACACAGATCGAACAGTCCGTCGTTGTCTTCACTAGCAGCCGTGGCTTTCCTTCGCTGTCCCAATCGCAGCATCGCCTTTCCTCGCTTCAGCTTTGATTGATAGGTGCGCCTCTCATGAGGCCACTAGAGAACACACCCAATCGCATTGACATTAAAGATTGGGCTCGAAACCGCAGCACTACTCAATCTTCGGAGGGCCGTCTGGCTCAACAGTTCACAACGTCTTCGAACCGAAGCCCGTTGCATGCCCTGGCGGCTACGATGCCGGCACCTTCTACCGCGCTCTTGAAAATGTGGCCACAGAAGACACCTTCGTAGTAGGGGAGCCGGAATACGTGAGCATCGCCGATGACCTCCCGCTTAAACGCCAAGCGGACGTCGCCAGTCAGATCGTAGTATTTCCCCTCTTCATAGTCGTCACTAACGATGATCTTCAGCTGGGATGCTGCCTCATCCAAGGCATCAATGGTTCTGATGACATCGCAAAGGAAATAAGGGCCACCCATTGCTCCATCAGCGAGTCGATAGTCAGTCTCCCTGAACGCAAAAGCTCCTGGGTCCACGGCCGCCATCACCTCGCGGAGACGCTCGGAAACGAGCCAATAGCCGCTCATCCCAGCTTCAAGATCCTCCGGTGGCCACCCTTCGCTTGGGTAATGCACTAGGCGCGGGGTCTCGCGCAGAGGCGGGAAGCCCCCCTGATCGGGACACAAGAGGAAATTTGGAGGCGTCTTCAGGGAAGACTCGTTCTCAAAAACGACGCCATGCCCTTTGCCGCGCCGTCGGGCATCTGGGCGCAACTCGAAGAACTCGCCCTTCTTTGGCAGATTCGAATTCATTGCTTGTCTCACCTCAGAATCATCTAAATAAGCGTGCCAAGAGCTTATCAGAGGGTGTCAGCCTTCCATGCCTTCTTCGAGTCATCCCCGCGCGCTCTCAGCCTGAAGTCCCCTCCACCGACATAGCGCACTACTGCTTCTCTCCAATTCCTCTGGCCGCTCTGAAGTACCGATGCGACCTGCCTCTTACCGCTCTGCCTTCAACTCAAGCACTGAATAGGCATGACTGCTTTCTAGAACGTTCTGCACCGGCAAGCAATCGGACAAAAATGAAATCGATCTAAAGTTCGACTACCGATCCCGTTCCATGAGACGCGCCGCAGCCGTCTTCAATTTTTACATGCGGATTATGCTTAGAATGACGCGTGCCATATCAGACATTGGCTGCGTCCTTGAACCTCAGGCCACGCATTTCACACTCACTTCCAATTCCCGCAGCGCGTATGGCATCCCGGAACATGCGATCGCAGTAGACAAGATCGCCGGAGTACGGGCTCCTGAAGACATGACTGTCCCCAATTACGTCCCTCTTGAATGCCAAGCTTGCTCCGCCACGAAGGTCGTAGAACTTCCCGCCCGGATAGCCGTCATCGACGATGACCCGGAACTTCGATGCTTCCTCATCGACGGCATCCAGCTCGCGAGCAACCTCGCACAGGTGGTACGTTGGGCCCTCTGTGCCGTCCGGAAGCACGTAATCACACTCCACGAACTCAAAGGCGACGGGATCTATTTCGGTGAAGGCCATCTTGAGGCGCTCTGATACCAACCAGTAGCCACTCATTCCTCCTTCGAGGTCCTGCGGTGGATCCCCCAGCTTTGGATCGAGCACCAGACGCGGTCTCTGCGAAAGATGAGGAAAGCCGCCTTCTTCGGGGCGGATGATCAGCCTGGGAGGCGTCAGCAGTGCGTCCTCATTCTCGATCTCAACGCCATGCCCTCTTCCCCTTCGAGTCGTGTCGGGCATCAGCAGATAGAATTCACCAGGCACAGGCTGATTACGTTTTGACGAGGGCATGTGCTTGTTTCTCTCCCAATTTTAGGCATGTACCGCACTCCGCACACTTGCAGCATAGGTCGCGAGGTTAGCGCCGGTGGGACCGACTCAGCAGTTCACCACATCTTCAAACCAGAGCCCGTTGGATCTCTCGGCCGTGACGATGCCGGCAGCTTCCACCGCATCTTTGAACGTTCGGTCGCAGAATACCCCGCCATGGAACGGCAATCTGAACACGTGAGCCGAACCCAGCACTTCGCGTTTGAACGCCAACCGGATATCACCGGTCAGGCGGTAATATTTCCCTGCCTCGTACTCATCGCTGATCACGATGTTGAGCTGGGAGGCTTCTTCATCCAAGGCGTCCAGCGTACGGACCACGTCGCAAAGGAAGTAGGTTGGTCCCTTTGAACCGTCTTCCAAGCGATAGTCGGTATCAGCGAAAACGAACGCGTCAGGGTCTATCTCTTCCATGACCTGGCGCAATCGCTCGGAGACCAGCCAGTAGCCGCTCAACCCGCCTTCCAGATCCTGTGGAGGGACGCCCTGCCGCTCCCGATAGACCAAGCGCGGGGTTTCACGCAGCGGAGGGAAGCCACCGGCTTCGGGTAAGAGGATCAGCCTGGGAGTCGCAAGCAACGCGCCCTCGTTATCAAAGACCACCCCGTGCCCCTTCCCTCTACGGGTAGCATCCGGTCGTAGCTTGAAGAACTCGTCCTTGCGCGGCTGATGGGTGGAAGCTGATCCCATGCTTGTCATCTCACGCTGTGAATGTGAATCGAAGTCGCTCGTAAGCAGTTGAAGCGAATCCAGAAGGCGCCCAAGGGTCCGATCCTCAGAGCTCTGACTCAGATCCTGGCCGCGTCGGTGAACGAGAGGCCCCGCGATACGCGCGGCCCACCGATTCCAGCGTTCCACACGGCGTCGCGGAGCTCTCTGTCGCAGAAGACGAGGTTTCCCGAGTAAGGCGTCCGGAATATTCTGGCTTGACCGATGACCTGCTTGCGGAACGCCAGACTGGCTCCGCCCCTAAGGTCGTAGAACTTCCCACCTCGATAGCCTGCGTCAGTGATGATCCGAAGTTTCGAGGCTTCTTCGTCCACCGCATCGAGCTCACGGGTTACATCACACAGGAAGTACCGCGGCCCCTTGGATCCATCGGCAAGACGGTAATCACACTCCACAAACTCGAAGCCAGCCGGATCTACAGACACAAGAGCACCGCGTAATCGTTCGGAGACCATCCAGTAGCCGCTCAGGCCCCCCTCCAGATCCTCCGGGAGGCTCCCCTTCTTTGCCGAGTAGACGAGCAACGGCTTCTCCGCCATGGACGGAAAGCCGCCCTCTTCGGGTCGCAGGATCAGGCGCGGCGGGATGCGCAGCCGCTTCGCGTTCTCGAACACAACGCCGTGCCCCTTTCCCCCACGCGTGGTATCAGGCATCAGGAGGAAGTACCTGCCAGGAACAGGCTGGTTCGACTTCGATGCTTCCATGCTCTTTCGCCTTCTTTAGCTATGATGCGCCGTAGCGAGTCTGCCCCGTTCTACCCCGACCTTGCGCCTGGTGCAATCAGATCACTGCGAGATTCCGAACCTGGTCAAGCATGCGTCCCACGTCTTGAGACGCGCTCCAGCCATCCTCCCTTTCCCCTCTGGAGGATGACATGACCAAGATCGACCCCGCATGGCTGGAAGCGTTCGACAAGGAACTTCTCTACCTGTTCGCCATCGACCACCGCGATGCTGGCACGGATGAGTACCTGCTGGGCTGCTACGCAGACCTTCCGCCGCGCGAGGCGGCACTGGCGTTCGGCAGCGACTACGACCTGGAGCGCGACGATGCGCTGTGGCCTCGGCCGGGGGTGGCGCTGCAAAGTTAAGTTGTGTCGCAATCGGCACGCTGCGCGAATGGGGCATGTGGGCTACGTGTCGCTTTTGGGATCCCGAAGAGCTACAAACCGTGCTTTTCAATGCGCATTCCGGCGATAACTTAACACCGGCCGAAACCACCGCACCGCAAGGGTTCTGCCACGCCTGCTCCATGCAACAATGCCGTAAGCGTCAGCATTTACGGCCTCTGCGGTCTACGGTTTCTTGGCATCTCGCAACCATGCGAGTACACCTTGGCATGCCACCGGAAAAGGGTGGCGCGGGGTTCGAAAGCCCGCTCAGTAACCTTGTGTTTTGCGCTTGTCAGCCGGCGTCACCTTTTGGGTGGCGCCGGCTGGCAATCCGTTCGCGTTCCATGGCGGGCGGTGCGTGGGGGTCCTCGGACCCACCGGCTTGGTTACTGTCCGGCTTTCGAACCACGCACCGTCCGCCGCCTCTATCGGTGGCGTTGCTATCTGTCCTGTACGGAGCATTGCCATGAACACATCGGACTTCCGTTCCCTGCACGCGCAGTACGATCCGGACAACGCCGAACCCGAGCGCGAACCGTCCGTCGATCCCAACGCCTTCGTCGCCACGCTGCATCGCATCGGAACCGGTGCGGCTGCGGACGGCCAGCCTTGGCCGGAGCGGCATCAACTGCCTGGGCGTTGCCTTCAGCTGGCGGATGCGGATTGCGCGCTGGCGGGGCTGCGCGTGGTGGCGGAGCTGATGTTGGCTGCGGAGCGCACCCGGCAGAACGGTGCGCCCGAGGAATACCTGGGGGATCGGGTGATGGAAGGGTTGAAGATGGCTTGTGTGGCGTTGACTGCGCAGGTGACTGAGCGGTTGCAGGTGCGGGAGTAGCGCGGGCAACTCACAGCGCCAATCGCAATTGGGGAGCGCCGCTGATAGAGCATTGTGAGCGTCGGCGCTCATCCGTCCGTCATCGATCTGCGGGACTTCCAATGAAGTCAGAGAGATTCGCCATAGGGCTCGTTTTAGCGTGAATGCTCACAGTTCCTTTCGCATCCCACGCGCCCACAACAGCGCTTGAACTTCGCACTTACAAGAAGGTCCCCAGTGCTGAATTGGCAGATATGCGCGAGAGAGCGTTGCATCTGGCTGCAAAGATCTCGGCGCTAGATTGTCTTCATTCTGGAGATGAGTTCTTCAGACTTATGATCCGAGGCACCCCAGCTGTGCTGGTAGACGATTCCACGACACACCTACTGATCACCAGCGCCTCTATCCGGACCGCGCTTGCGCAGAGGGGCCTACTGACAGGGCGGTCCGACTGAGCGACACCTTGGCAATCGCGGCAATGAAGACGAAAGAGGGCCGCAATTCGTTCGAAGAGCATGCCCCCTGGTGCCGGAGGAAGTCGCGCTCCGCCCGGCTCATCAGATCACTGAGAAGTAGCACCGATGTAGTCCAGAGACTTACTTATCGTCGTCCAGCTCCGAGTTCGGCAGATAGTGGATGTCTGAGCTGAACTGAAGAATTGGCGGGAGGATGGAGACCGAATCTACCGAGACGCCGGACGGAAGGTCTTCGAGCGCTTCCAGGATAGGAGCCAAGGCGGGCCCAACATCATATGCAGCCCGCATCTCCGCCCCTTTCTCTGACAGTCGATAGAGACGATATATGTCGTAGCACACACCACCTCGCACTGCTTCAACGATCTCCGCGCGCGACATATGCAGTGCGGCTTCAAATTCGCCAGTAGTCGACTTGGCATCAATTCGGCGTTCGACGCCATGCGGGGGCATTCTGAGTCGGAAGTCATATGGTGCGATCGCATTGCTGCTAGATGTCCACTCAACGTCAGAGCACTCTCCCTCTCGCTGCAGGTCCAACAGCCAGTCGTTGAGGTACAGTTCGCCGGAGATTCCCGTTGACTGTGCGCGGTCTCGGATCTCGAGAAATTCCTCTGGAGTCAGTCCGCGCCTGTTGCGACGGGCGTAGAGCTTAAGAGTGGCAGCCGCGCTGCCAAGCCCGATCTCTTCAAGCAGCGCGCCCTCTGCCCAGTCAGACAGCGCGTGTCGGCCGGCAACCCCACTCCGCTCCAATACATCATGAATGAAGTGCTCATCTATGACACGCATCGAGCCGGTCACAAAGATCTGACTGAGGGTTTGATGGAGCTGTGCATCCTTTGGATCGGCTGCCGAAACCAGCAGCATATGGATAGCCTCCGGCACTTGATCGCCGCGGAACTCAAAGAAGGCAAAGTCGTCAGCTGCGAGGTAGTTGTACCTCTGCGGATCATCGATCGGTCCATCGATAAATTCGCCGTTGAGCCTCCAGTTCTTCTGCTGCTTGAGGATCTTGCGGACCAGCGTGTGAGGCGCGCAGGCCCCGGGGCCAGAGATCTTGAGCTCGAGGTTGTACCGAGGGTTGGGCACCGCCCCCGGCTTGGCCAGCTCAGGGAACAGGCTGTCTACCAAGACGCTTCTGTCCAGGTTGATCGCCTTTTGGTTGCCGGCGGGTCGATTGGTGAAATGCCAGCGAAAAACAGTCAAATCTGAAGCGGTGAGACGCTTGAGGGCTAGCTTGCGGGCCATATGTCGACCGTGTTTATTCAGATGAATACAAGTATGCCGTCTCCGGAGCTGCATATGTGGTGCATTTATACGCAGATTACTCCACAATGCTGCCACCATCCCAATGCTGGCCTTGTCATGGCTCGAAGCCCTATCTCACCAGACCGCAGGTCTGTGCGGACGTCGGTGATGCTGCCCGAAAACGTCCACACCCAGGTTCAGGCCTTAGCAGACAGCCATCACGTTTCGTCCGCCTGGGTCATTCGCATGGCGGTCCAACGTTTCCTCGACGACTGCAACAACCAAACCGAGTCACCACTTCGCCTGCCAAACGGGCAAGGGACCAATTGATGAACACTGACGTCATTCTTCGTAAGCTAGAGCGCATCGCCGCGGGCGCTAAGCCTCGCGTGCTTGATCTGTTCGCTGGCTGCGGGGGCATTTCTCTGGGCTTTGAGTCAGCCGGCTTCGAGCTCCGCGCCGCGGTTGAGTTCGACCCCGATGCTGCTAGATCGCATGGCTTGAACTTCCATGGTGGTGCAGAGGCTCACAGCAAGCCAATTGATATCACCAAGACCACACCAGCCGAGCTCTGCATGCAGCTCGGGCTTGGGAGCGTCGCTGACGCATTTGACATCGTCGTCGGGGGCCCGCCATGCCAAGCGTTCGCTCGCGTCGGCCGCTCAAAGCTGCGCGAGATTGAAGAGCACCCTGAGGCCTTCATTCACGACCCGCGAGCTCAACTCTATAAGAAGTACCTCGAGTACGTAGATGCGTTCCAGCCCGTCGCGGTTCTGATGGAGAATGTGCCCGACATGCTCAACCATGGCGGGCAGAACATCGCTGAAGAAACCTGTGAGGTTCTGGAGTCGAAGGGCTATACCTGCGGGTACACACTTCTCAATGCGGCATTCTATGGCGTTCCGCAGATGCGTGAGCGTATGTTCCTGATGGCATACAGGCGCGAACTCAATGCGACCGTGTCTTTCCCCAAGCCGACTCACTATCTTGTCTTGCCGCCAGGCTATGAGGGTTCGCGCTCTGTCGCACTGAAGACGTTGCGCAATCTCTTTGACGGGGCTCATTCATACATTGCTCCTCCGGCGGCCTCACCTGACCTTCCACCTGCCGTCACCGCGGCAGACGCCCTTGCAGATATGCCAAGTATCAACGCACGCGAGCTTCTTGCGGAGGGGAAGATTGTGCGTGGCGCGCGTCGCTTTGACACTCCGATCCCATATGGCAAGAAGAAGCCCACTGCTTACGGGACGCTGATGCGTTCGTGGGAGGGGCATGAAGCTCCCAAGCAAGGCATCTCCGATCACGTAATTCGGTACCTCCCGAGAGACTACGAGCTGTTTGCAAGAATGAATCCTGGGGATCAGTATCCTGAGGCTTACACGCACGCTCTTGAGATGTTCCAGGAGAAGTTGGAGGCAGCCCGTGCCCGAGGCGAAAAATTGGGAGAGAAGTCGGCGGCCTACAAGGCTCTCTGGGATTCAATTGTTCCGCCATACGATGCTACTAAGTTCCCGAACAAGTGGCGCAAGATGTGGGCGGATCAACCCGCACGCACATTGATGGCGCACCTCGGGAAGGACAGCTATAGCCACATTCACTACGATAGCAGTCAGGCACGGACCATATCTGTTCGTGAGGCGGCTCGGCTTCAGTCCTTCCCAGATGGATTCAAGTTTAGCGGCACTATGAATCCTGCGTTCAAGCAGATCGGTAACGCTGTCCCTCCTCTTCTAGCAAAAGCGATTGCATCTGAGATCCTAAAGACCCTGTCCGAGTCAATCATTGAAATGCGTGCTGCGCCGCTGAATGGCGAGCGAGTAGGCACGTAATCTCGGAGCGTTTGCTGTCTGGCCGAGCTACATTCTTGCCAGACGGCTCGCTGGCCACCTCAGGCGACTGCAGGAGTCTTCGATGATAGATCGACTGACGGAAGCTCAGCGCAGCTTGAACATGCGGCGAATCCGCGGGATAGATACGCTGCCAGAGCTGATCCTTCGACGGGCTCTACACTCCCTAGGTCTCAGGTACGCGGTGAACAAGAGGGACCTTCCCGGGTCACCGGATATAGCCCTATCGAGATTCAAGACCGTAGTATTTGTTCACGGGTGTTTCTGGCATGGTCATGCTTGTTACCGCGCAAAAATACCGTCAACACGAACGGAGTTCTGGACGAATAAGATTCAAGCAAACCAAGCACGCGACGCGCGTGTTGAGCACGCCCTCAGAGAGCTGCATTGGCGAATCATCGTGGTTTGGGAATGCTCCCTCCAGGGCCGCACGAAACTTGGCGCCCAAAATGTAGCGAATGCCTGCTTTGAGTTCGTCAACCGAAACTATCCAGACAGGCTCGAAATTGCAGGACAGCAATCACCATAAAATCGGTGGTGTCTGCATCCAGCAAGATCCCCGCGGCGCCTTGTGTCGAGGCACTTCCCCGATTGACGAAAGAAATGCCCACAATGCCCGACACCGCCTACTCACTCCTCGATGATTGAGGGGTCATCGAGCTCGATTGTCTCCAAAGGTTGATCCGATTCTTGCACACCGAACTCGGCCAACCTCTGGACTAGGGAGCGATATCTGAGCTCAATGAAGCGATCGTAGTCGGAGACTCGCTTAGAGGGCTCCAGAAGAACTCCAATAGCCTCGTCGGATATCATCTGCAGATGAAATGAGCGTTCCCTTGGGAATTTGGACTGTTCAACCTGATTCCTTGGATCAAAGTTCAGCCAATCTGCATTGGTCTCCGCCGCGAGGATCATGGTATTGAGTGCGATGTTTGTATCCATTGCACTTTTCTTGTAGTCGGAAATCCCCTTAGGAGACCACCGTGTCGGAAATATATGGTGAACCTGTGCGAGGGACACCCCGTCCCTGTACCCGACGCTTCCGCCCAGTACCGGATCAGACGGCGCGCTCGAGTTTATCAGGCAGAGAAGAAGCTTACCGAGGGCACCGGTTGGGCTCGCCAACTTAAAGCTTGGGGTAACCACAACTGCACTAACCCATTTGGGCTCTGCATCACCCAGTATCCAAGCTTCCATCTCGTTAGCGTCCCGCTCCTGCTTGCTGTGTACGCCCTCTTGATAGCGCTGGCTCACTGCCGACGCTACAAACCAACGACGGAGCTTGCGCTGAGCCTCACCTAATTCGGCATTGCTCAATTTCCTAAGCATCACCCGGTGATAGACCACCGCCATCGGCGCGTACAGAGCGTCATAGGGAGTGAGCTTTCCCGTGACATCCAAGCCGAGACCCACGTGCTGGGTCAGAAACTTCCCAACCTCGTTCAGCGCAGCGGCAGCCACATCGCGGTGACGCTGATAGCTGGCGGGATCAATCGTCTTCGGCAGGTCCGACTTCTTCGGAGACTTCCCAGACAGAAGGGCAATTACCTGCAAAAGAATCTCGCCATTCTTATCCATGTTTGAATAATAGCGAAACTGCTGCTTCAGCGAGTCAACGTCGTCTTCTAGCTTAATTCCACTTGGATAGAGAATTGCAACCACAAGCTCAAACGGAGTAAGCGTTTTCCCCGAGCTATTGATCGTCGAAAAGATCTTACTTATCCCCGCCATATCAAACTCCGCGCCAAGCTCAATAACCGGAACTTGAATGTTCTCGTTTGGAGAAAGGTGCACCCTAACAAGCTTCCTGACTATCGACTTAATTCTCTTGTCACTCGCATCCAGAAGCTCATCCAAGTATGACTGCTTTTCTTGGGTCAGGTAGCCGGTCCAGACAAGACCTGATTTTGCGAAGAAGTGATTCCTGTCCAAACGGTGGGGCTTTGCAACCAAGTACCCTGAATCCAAATCTATAGACTCTGCGAACTTTGCCACACCGGCGTCGTCATCCAAGTTCACGCTCTGCTCTGTAAGCAGCGCGTCAAGTTTTGCACAGTTAATGTAGTACTCATTGCCACCCACCCCCTCCAATCCAAATAGGATGGAAAGGCCAGCAGTGATTCTCTGTTGACCGTCCAGAACCAAACTTTCGCTGCTTTCATTTCCTGCAGCCAGCTTTCCTGCACCGTGAAACTCTCTGGGGCCCAACATTCTTCCCTCGGGTGAGGTAAGGAAAAGGAAGGCACCAATCGGATATCCGAGTCGCAGCGACTCGTAGAGCGACATTACTTGACGTGTCGTCCACGTCCACTTCCGCTGGAACGCGGGCAACTGGTAGTGCCCTGTCTTAGCCTTTCGAATGATCGCGCCATAGTTGAGTGCAGTGGTCTTAGTGTGTGACATCCTCAATCTCCAAACTTCTCAATCAGTAGTAAGTGTTCGGCAATTCTTAGCGATCAAAGCTGCGCTTGGCGGGTGGCGGCCATCTCCATACTATGGTGAGACCATGATTTTAAGGTCCACGTCATTTGCACTACAGACCGCCAGCCATGCGTCTATTAATTGATACGCTTGGAGTGATTCCGCCTTAGCCGCCCCCCCTTTCTTAATTTCATTCTTAAACGAACTGTAAGAAAAAGAGTTTGCGACTACGATCCACACTTCCTTCTTGCATCCGGGTGAACTCCGCCGCTTCTTTATGGTTTCAACTGCAGCGGCGATGCACGAAGAGTAAGCTCTTGGCGTTGATGGAATCTTGCGCTCTACGCCGTCCTTAGCCAAGAATCGCAACCGGTGTTTGAGCTTATTGATTGCGCCGTTATGGGGCCAAGGTAGGGCAAGCCGTCCTTCATTCCCGAATGACAGCGATTCGCTCGACGAAATCAAGTATTCAATGTTCTTTATCGCCTGAGCCCCCACTTCGGCAAGGGCACCGGCTGGCGACTTTGGACGCTTTGAGTCGCCGCACTTCACATGTACAAAGCAAAGCGCCTTTGGTGAAGAAACTATGAAGTCTGCTGCCTCCGTACCCATATCGGTGCAGACCACGAGATCGATGTCAGGAACCAACCTCCTTAGCACACCGTACTGGATCGAACCATATTTTTTATCGTTGCCGCGGGCTATGCTATCGATAAGATTAAATACTGAGTCCGCATCAAATTTTTCCGCGGTAGTCCCAACATATTCATTACCCTGAAAAAGTCCCTTCTCGGACAGGCCTGCCAACTGAAGCTCAGGAACAGGATAAATTGACGACCCTATGACGGTATTTTCCAGCTCAAGTCCCGCTGTCGTCGGCAAAGCTGACTTGTAAAACCTCCCATCTACGTATGAGACACCATCGGCGAAGAGGATCTTCAGCGACCTTGTATTCAAGTCTTGAGCGAGTGATACAGCCTCGCCATTGGGCGAGACCAACTTAACGCCTGAGTTTGCAGCGAAGACCACCTTCCCCTCGCCTTCCATATAGGAAAAGCTCAGCTTCGACGGTCCGATCTTTACACTCCAATCTGGACAATCTAGAAAGAGAAATCCTGAGTCAAGCGGCTCAGATTTTGCGCCGGAGACAACCTTGGCGCCCGCCGGTAGATCCGTGAAATCGATAGTCATAGACAGAGGTCCGTCAACCGTCATCGCATCGACAGGCAGAGCAAACGCGCCGATCACCGGGCTCAGTGGCGAGGCATCCTGATCCAACACAGCCACCACCTCGTCGACCCATTCCGACAGGCGCTCCAGGTCAAATGAGCCAACTTTCTGATCAGAGACTCGTCCGGATCCGACACTAAGATAGTAGCTACTCTCGACACTGTGTGTTAAGTCAAGATTTTCGACCTTCGTTACGGAGAGAGCATAACTGGCTGCCGACTGGCCTGAATAAGTCGCAGTTAGTTCCGGTCCGACATGCGAAACTCGCTCTGGCCTCCTTCTTGCCGTGCTTATCGATCTCGCATGCATTTCCTTTACTCTAGTTGCAGCACCGCGAGCTGAAAGATTAAATAGTCGCTGAGGGTCGACGGGCTGCTTGGTACCAAGAACAGAGTCCCCCGCATGATTTATTGAGCGACTGTCGAATACTGCCAAATAGTCGCCAATCTTCTTCACAATTACCACATGAAGAGAGGGTTCGAAGAACAACTTACTCCTCAGATACTTGGAGCTCTCGAACTGTATGGATGCGACCACTTTGAATCCGTGTGCCGAGTCATAGCATTTCGCCAATTCCCCAGCGTGATGATTCCTCCAAAGCATGGCGTCAACAAAGGACTCGATGGTGAAGCCCTCCTCTACCCCCAGGAAGCATACGGATGCGGTGGGCACGCGGATATCTTTAT
Organism: Stenotrophomonas sp. DDT-1; assembly: GCF_001580555.1. Classification (NCBI taxonomy): domain Bacteria; kingdom Pseudomonadati; phylum Pseudomonadota; class Gammaproteobacteria; order Lysobacterales; family Lysobacteraceae; genus Stenotrophomonas; species Stenotrophomonas sp. DDT-1. The sequence continues at coordinate 37,901 of NZ_LEKR01000007.1, read as the reverse complement.
CCACATCTAGGCTCAATAGCTCGAACTTCTCCCTGAAGGTCGCACCCAGGTACATGTACTGGGGAAACGTATCGAGGTAGCTCTCGATCAGCTTAGCCGTGTCAAGAGAATTAACGAACTTGGCCCATCCTGTATCTGTGGAGATGGACGAGTCAAACTCGAGGTAGTTGTCCCACATCTTTGTGTTGCTGGATGAGCCGCAGTCAAGCACCAGTGGCTGTATGCCCTCGAACTTTCGCACGATTCTTCCAATGGTCTGCACGAGCTCTCGACCGCTTGCCACTGGATAAGTGAGGACACACAACTTTGCGGAAGGAAGGTCTACGCCCTCATCCAGCTTTCTTTGGTGAATCACCACTCGAACATCTAGCGAGCTCAACCCAGGCGGGACAGATCTTGCGGTTCCAGCGGAGACATCCTCCGGTAACCTTTGGTGAATTGCCATGGTACTGAGACCCGCGGCTTCCATTAGACCCTTCAGCCTCTTAATATCCTCGAGGCTCTTCGCCTTCACGATTGCCTTCGTGGAAGGGTTATCTGATAAAAAGATCAATGTGCGGCGGACGGCATCCGCAACAGTGCACGGCTCGAATGCCGGCGGTGCAATGACTTGATGCTCGACCGCTTGCTTGAATGTGTAGCAGCAGGTTGAATCAAGGCCAATGTCGAATTGGAACAAGTCATTTCGATATGGTGTCGCCGTCACTATTATTTTGTGGCAGTTAAACTGCCGAACGGCCCTTCCCCAAAGGGGAGCCGGTTCCGAGTGGCCCTCATCAACGATCAGCAGCGAGCAGTCTTCAGCTAGGCGGCGGAGTTTAGTTGACTCCATTCGAATCAGCTTTTGGAACGTACCTACGTATATGCAGTCATCCTTGATTTCTCCGCCGAGTTGGTCGACTTCGCGAAGCGACTCTACGACTACGCCCCTCTCTGAGAAGAACCTACCTGATATGTCGTCTACGAGCTGCCGGCAGACTGCCGCTCGGGGGCTGAGTACAACGATCGGCCCGCGGGGCTGAGACTGGCAGACGGAGGCTATCAGTCCTGACTTTCCCGCGCCGGTAGGCATTACGACCAAGAATGACGTGCCTGCGTAGTCCCTTTCAAGATACTCACGAACCGCATTGGCCGCGCGACGTTGTCCTTCGCGCATCGCCACTGTTACCGCAACTTCTTCGTCCGTGGTGAGCATTCCTTGGCTCCTATCTTGTCTATCAAAAAAGAAGGGCGATCAGATGATCGCCCTTTTATTACGAAACGCCGAGAGAATCAAACCCCAACAGGATTAGCCTTCTCCGGATCAATCTTGTACTGCTTGATCGCCCGGGCCACGTCCTTCGCGGTCATCTTCCCTTCCTTCGCCAGCGCCGCAATCGCGGCATGCGCGATGTAGTACCGGTCAACCTCAAAGAACCGGCGCAGGTTCGCACGCGTATCCGAGCGACCAAACCCATCCGTACCCAGCACCGTGTAGCTCATCGGCACGAACGCACGGATCTGGTCCGCGTACGCACGCACATAGTCGGTGGCGGCAATCGCCGGGCCCTGGCGGCCTTCCAGCAGCTCGGTCACGTAGGCCTTGCGCTGCTCACCTTCCGGATGCAGGCGGTTGGCACGTTCCACGTCGAAACCATCGCGACGCAGTTCGTTGAAGCTCGGGCAGCTCCAGATGTCGGCGGTCACGCCGAAGTCCTTGTCCAGCAACTCGGCCGCGGCAATGGCTTCGCGCAGGATGGTGCCGGAGCCCAGCAGCTGCACGCGCAGCTCGCCCTTCTTCGGCTTGCCGGCGTCGGTCAGCAGGTACATGCCCTTGACGATGCCCTCGGCCGCGCCTTCCGGCATTTCCGGGTGGGTGTAGTTCTCGTTCATCAGGGTGACGTAGTAATACTCGTCCACCTGATCTTCCATCATGCGCTTGGTGCCGTGCTGCAGGATCACCGTCACTTCGAAGCCGAAGGTCGGGTCGTAGCTGCGCACGTTGGGGATGCCACCGGCCACCAGATGGCTGAAGCCATCTTCGTGCTGCAGGCCTTCACCGTTCAGCGTGGTGCGGCCGGCGGTGCCACCCAGCAGGAAGCCGCGCGTACGCATGTCGGCGGCCTGCCAGGCGATGTCGCCCACGCGCTGGAAGCCGAACATCGAGTAGTAGATGTAGAACGGCAGCATCGGCACGTTGCTGACCGAGTAGCTGGTACCGGCGGCCATCCACGAGCTGATCGCACCCGGTTCGCTGATGCCCTGCTGCAGCACCTGGCCGCTCTGGTCTTCGCGGTAGAACATCAGCTGGTCCGCGTCCACCGGCTTGTACTTCTGGCCGAACGGCGCGTAGATGCCGATCTGGCGGAACAGGCCTTCCATGCCGAAGGTACGGGCTTCGTCGGCCACGATCGGCACGATGTGCGGGCCCAGTTCCTTGTCACGCAGGGTGATGTTCAGGCTCTGCACGAACGCCATGGTGGTGGAGTAGCTGCGCTCGCCGCTGCTCTTCAGCAGGCGCTCGTACGCTTCCAGCTTCGGCGCCACGAAGGTCTTGTCGGCCTTGCGGCGGCGCTGCGGCAGGTAACCGCCCAGCGCGGCACGGCGTTCCTGCAGGTACTGCACTTCCGGCGAATCCGGGCCCGGGTGGTAGAACGGCACCTGGCCGTCGGCCAGCTGCGCGTCGGTCACCGGAATGTTGAAGCGGTCGCGGAAGTGGCGCACCGCTTCGTCGTCCAGCTTCTTGGTCTGGTGGGTCGGGTTCAGTGCCTCACCGGCGCTGCCCATGCCGTAACCCTTCACGGTCTTGGCCAGGATGACGGTCGGCATGCCCTTGGTGTTCACGGCCTGGTGGTAGGCGGCGTACACCTTGTGCGGGTCGTGGCCACCACGGTTCAGGCGCCAGATATCGTCGTCGCTCAGGCCGGCGACCATCGCGGCGGTTTCCGGGTACTTGCCGAAGAAATGCTCGCGGGTATAGGCGCCGCCGAAGGCCTTGCAGTTCTGGTATTCGCCGTCGACGGTTTCCATCATCAGCTTCTTCAGGACGCCGTTGGTGTCCTTGGCCAGCAGGGCATCCCAGTAACCGCCCCACAGCAGCTTGATCACGTTCCAGCCGCCGCCACGGAACACGCCTTCCAGTTCCTGGATGATCTTGCCGTTGCCGCGCACCGGGCCGTCCAGGCGCTGCAGGTTGCAGTTCACCACGAAGATCAGGTTGTCCAGGCCTTCACGGCCGGCCAGCGCGATGGCACCCAGGGTTTCCGGCTCGTCGCTCTCGCCGTCGCCGATGAAGCACCACACCTTGCGGTCGGACTTCTCGATCAGGCCACGGTTTTCCAGGTAGCGCATGAACTGCGCCTGGTAGATGGCGGCCAGCGGGCCCAGGCCCATCGACACGGTCGGGGTCTGCCAGTAGTCCGGCATCAGCCACGGGTGCGGGTACGAGGACAGGCCACCGCCGTCCACTTCCATGCGGAACTTGTCCAGCTGCTCTTCGCTGATGCGGCCTTCCAGGAAGGAACGCGCGTAGATGCCCGGGGCGCTGTGGCCCTGGATGAACAGCAGGTCGCCCGGGTGGTTCTCGCTGGGGGCGCGCCAGAAGTGGTTGAAGCCCACGTCGTACAGGGTGGCGCCGGAGGCGAACGAGGCGATGTGGCCGCCCAGGTCACCCGGCTTGCGGTTGGCGCGCACCACGGTGGCCATCGCGTTCCAGCGGATGATCGAACGGATGCGCCATTCCAACTCGGCGTTGCCCGGGCTCTTGGCCTCGAACTGCGGTTCGATGGTATTGACGTATTCGGTGGTGGGAGAGAACGGCAGGTAGGCGCCCGAACGACGGGTCAGTTCCACCATGCCTTCCAGCAGCTGATGCGCGCGCTCGGAGCCCTCGACATCAATAACGGCCTTCAACGACTCGATCCACTCCTGGGTTTCCACAGGATTCGGGTCGTTGTTCAGCACCTCGTTCAACCAGTTCATTAGCGCTCCCATAACCGCACGCACGCGCGCGACTGTTGTATAGATTTCTAGACCGCAAAGTGTAGCGCACCAAGGGCTTTCGTCACTTGGCTACGCAGGCGTATGGATGCAACCGGCCAGTGTCCGCAAGGGGCTTGCCGCGCCCGCTGACGGCCCTGCGGCGGGCCTTGGCGGCGGCGCGGGCTGTCGCTTGCGGGCCGCTGCGCCCATGTGCAGGACGCAGTGTTACTGCTGCCGATGACGGTTGTAGGGCAACTCCGGCACCGCCGTAGGTGGGCGCCGGGCAGCGGTTCTGAACCGGCGACAACATGTCGCACCTGCCTCTGGATCGCTGCCAGTCGCGGGCCCAGGGTGGGTCGCGAGTGATGGGCCCGATGGCCCTGCTCCCTTCCACAGCATCGCCGGGGCGCCTCACAGGGGGCGCCCCTTTTGCTGTGCGCACGCGGCCGGCCGTGGCCCAAATCGCACCTGCTTGTGGCCGGATCGGATGTTGTCGCTTTCGACGTATCGATATATCGTTTGCGCACTCGTTTACCGATATATCGAAATGAGCCGTGCCTCCTCTCCCAGAACCCGTTCCACCGATTCGGCGGTGCCCCGCCGCAACGGCCAGCCACGGGTGCTCAGCCGCGGCGACCTGCGCCTGCTGGTGCTGGCCCTGATCGGCGAGCAGCCACGCCATGGCTACGAGCTGATGCAGCTGATCAGCAACCAGTTCATGCAGGCCTACACACCCAGCGCCGGCACCATGTACCCGCTACTGGCCAGCTTCGAGCAGGCCGGCTGGATCGAGGCCGAGGAAGTGGATGGCAAGCGGATCTTCCGCATCACCGCCGCTGGCGAGTTCGAGCTGAAGGTGCAGCGCACCCAGGTGCGCCTGGCGCAGCGGCGTGCCTTCGACCGTGCCCGCGAGATCACCAAGGCCTCGCTGCCGCCGCCGCTGGCCGCGGCCCTGCGCGAGTTCAAGCGGGCGCTGGTGCATCACCACGGCCGCTGGGCCGAGGGTGAGGCGGACGAAGTGGCGGCACTGCTGACGCGGGCCTCGGCCCTGCTCAACGGTACTACCGGTGGCGAGAGCCAACCCTTTTCAACGACCCAGCCAGACTGACTCCAGCCAGGTCTCCCCCATGCCGCGCGCCCCCGCGCGACGCCCTTACAGGTAACCCCCATGACCGAACACAACAACACGCGCCTGCGCCTGGATGTGCGCTTCCGTGAACTGACCGTGCTGCGCACTGAAGAGGTCACCCCGCACATGCGCCGCATCGTGCTGGGTGGCGACGACCTGGCCGGCTTCGATTCGCCCGGCGCCGACGACCACATCAAGCTGTTCTTCCCCAACGCTGCGGGCGAGATGGTGCTGCCGGTGCTGACCGCCGAAGGCCGCAGCTACCCGGCCGGCAAGGAGCCCTCGCCCGCCCGTGACTACACCCCGCGCTGGTGGGACCACGAGCGCGGCGAGCTGGCCATCGACTTCGTGCTGCACGACCAGGGCGTGGCCGGGCCGTGGGCCGAACGCGCACAGCCGGGCGACATGCTGGTGATCGGCGGCCCGCGCGGCTCGTTCGTGGTGGCCGACACCTACGATGCCTATGTGCTGATCGGCGATGAAACTGCGCTGCCGGCCATCGCCCGATGGCTGGACGTGCTGCCGGACGGTGCCGAGGTGCAGGCCTTCATTGAAGTGCGCGACGAGGACGAGCGCCAGGACCTGCCGCAGTACGAGAACGTGCGCATCCACTGGCTGGAGCGCAACGGCTTCCCGGCGGCCAGCAGCACCCTGCTGGAAGACATGCTGACCGACTTCGAGGCCCCGGACGGCGATGTCTTCTACTGGATCGCCACCGAATCACGCCGCGCGCGGATGATGCGCAAGTTCATCGAAGGCCACCTGGGCGTGCCGCGCGACTGGATTCGTTCCACCGGCTACTGGAAGGCCCACCCGGACGAAACCGACGGCGATTGACCGGGCAACCGGTGGGTGCGGACCCTGCTTGGTGGGTGCGGACCGTTGGTCCGCACGCCTTTGACGCACCTTCCTGGGTGGGTGTGGACCGTTGGTCCGCACGCCCTTGACCATGTAGAGCCGAGCCCAAGCTCGGCTGCTTTTCGATCCACCCTCGCGCTACGCGCGATGAGCCGAGCGTGGGCTCGGCTCTACAGGAGCACTGGGCGCCCCCTGCCGCGTCCACCCGAACCGCTTCGCGGCCCATATCTCCAGCGCCACCAGCAGGGCGATGATCAGCACCGGCAGCAGCAGCCCGACGTACACGCCGGGCATCATGCCGTTGATCTGCGCCTTCACCAGCCGCAGCACGCCACGGGTATGCAGCAGCTCATCCACGTGCATGGTCAGCGCCTCGCGCACCACCTTGGGCTCCAGGCCGAGGGTGCCCGCCTTGTCCACCAGCGTGTCTTCCACCATGCCGCGGAGCAGGCCTTCGCGCACTTCCGTGGGTGATACAGCGGGCCATTGTAGAGCCGAGCCCACGCTCGGCTGCTCTTCGTTCCGCCATCGGAAAACCCTCGCGCTACGCGCGATGAGCCGAGCGTGGGCTCGGCTCTACAGGTATTCCATCGCCCGGTTCAACGCATCCGCCGGCAAGCAATGCGACAATCGCGCTCATTTCCTGCAGCAACGAGGCCCACATGGCCAAACTGACCCTGGCCAGCGTGGACGCGCTGCGTGCCCGCTTCGCTGATGACGCTGCCTGCGACGCGGCCCTGGCCGCCTTCGCCGACACCGCTGCACTGCGCGCGCCGCTGCGCGAGCTGGTGGAAGCACAGCACCGCTACCTGCAGGCCGAATTCGAAGTGGCGCAGGTGGCCGACGTGCTGCGCCGCGACCAGAAGTACGCGCCGGTGGGTCGGCCTTCGATCAACATCGTGCAGCTGCGCAAGCAGCAGGCTGCGACGAAGCAGGCGGCGCTGATCGCACGCCAGGTGGTGGCGCAGGCGGCGCAGACGTTCGTGCGGGTGAGCGGGATGACGGTGAAGGCCAAGCAGAGTCCGAGCGAGGCGTGCGTGGCGTGGTTGGGCGCGTTGCGCTGAGGGATCGTGCGGACCAACGGTCCGCACCCACCGACGTGGTAGTGCCGGCCGCTGGCCGGCAACCCCAGGAACATCGGCGCCCCGCGCCCAGCCGGCCAGCGGCCGGCTCTACCGGAACCCAAAAAGAAGGCCCGCTTTTCAGCGGGCCTTCTGCCTTCTCACGACGAGTGAGTTGGGTGCATCAGGCCGCCGGCTTTTCGCCGGTGGCTTCGGTGGTGATGCGGATCTTCACTTCATCGCTGACGTTCGGGGCATAGGCGCCGACGCCGAAATCGCTGCGCTTCAGGGTGGTGGTGGCATCGAAGCCGGCCGCCGGAACCTTGGCCATCGGGTGCTCGCCGCCGCCGTTGACGGTGACGTCCAGGGTGACCGGCTTGGTGATGCCCTTGATGGTCAGGTCGCCGGTGACGGTCAGCTTGTTGGTGCCGGCCGCTTCCACCTTGGTGCTCTTGAAGGTGGCATCGGCGAATTTGGCGGCGTCGAAGAAATCGGCGCTCTTCAGGTGCTCGTCGAACTTGGCGGTGAAGCTGTTCAGGCCGCTCAGCGGCAGCTTCACTTCCACGGTGGACTTGGTCACGTCTTCGGCGTTGTACACCAGGGTGCCTTCGACGTTGCCGAAGTGCGCGCTCGGGTTGGAGAAGCCGAAGTGGCTCCACTGCGCCAGCACGTCGGTGTGGCTCGGGTCCAGCTTGTAGGTGCCCGAGGCGATCTTGATCGCTTCGGCGGCCGGCGCGGCAGCAGCGGCATCAGCGGCCGGGGTGGCGGCCTGCTCGGTGGTGGCCGGGGCGGCGGCATCGGCCGCCGGGGCAGCGGTATCGGCCGGCTTGGAGCAGGCGGCGATGGCCAGGGTCAGGGCCAGCGGCAGCAGCAGTTTACGGGTGGCGCTCATCTGAGGAACTCTCCGGATCGTAGGGTGGGTACACGGTGCAGCAATGGCCCGCCGCGGAACAGCGGGCCCGAAACCGATACAGCGACTTACGCGATGCGCGCCGCTTCGTCGAACGACAGGCGCGGCAGGCGCGGGAACAGGCCCGCCGGATCACCGTAACCCAGGTTGACCAGGAAATTCGACTTGATGGAGGTGCCGGCGAAGAAGGCTTCGTCGACCTTGGCCGGGTCGAAGCCGGACATCGGGCCGGCATCCAGGCCCAGCGCGCGCGCAGCCAGGATCAGGTAGGCGCCCTGCAGGCTGCCGTTGCGGATGGCGGCTTCGTGGCGGCCTTCCTGCGGGCCATCGAACCAGGCCTTGGCATCGGTGTGCGGGAACAGGTACGGCAGCTTCTCGTGGAAGTCCAGGTCGAAACCGATGATGACGGTGACCGGCGCGGCCATGGTCTTGGCCAGGTTGCCTTCGGACAGCGCCGGGGCCAGCTTGTCCTTGGCCTCCTTCGAGGTAACGAAGACGAAGCGCGCCGGCGTGGTGTTGGCCGCGGTGGGGCCCCACTTCACCAGGTCGTACAGTTCCTTCAGCAGGCTCTCGGGGACCGGCTTGTCGAGGAAGGCGTTCTGGGTGCGGGCCGTACGGAACAGCTGGTCAAGGGCGGCGGCGTCGAGCGCGTGGGACATCGGTGGATCTCCAGGGCGGCGAAAGGAAGTCAGTGCCCGCGGGCGGCGCGGGGCGAAACGACGAGCCGCAGTGTAGAGTGTCGCGACTGTTGCAACACCCAGCAGGGCTGAAACGAATTAATGCCAATGGTGAAACGATCGAGCGCGCCATGGACGGTCACTGACGGCCGTGCGGGCAATGTCCGCCAGGCGGTCGCGCTGGCCTCGGCACTGCGCCAGGGCACCCACCGACCGCTGCTCCTGCAACCGCGCGCACCCTGGCGCTGGCTGTCACCGCGGCGCCTGCCCGGCGATGTGAATGGCTACGGCGAGGCCTTGGCGACGCTGGCGGCCGAGGCGCCGGCACTGGCGATCGGCTGTGGTCGCCAGGCGGCCGGTGCCCTGCGCGTGCTGCGTGCACGCGGCAGCCAGGTGGTGCAGATCCTCGACCCGCGCATCAGCGCCCGCCATTGGGACGTGGTGGTGGTGCCGGAACACGATGCCCTGCGCGGCAGCAATGTGCTGACCCTGCTCGGCAGCCTCAACCCGGTGGACGACGACTGGCTGGCCTGGGGCCGCGCCGCGTTCGCCGGCTTCAGCACCCTGCCCGGCCCGCGCACCGCACTGCTGGTCGGCGGGCCGACGCCGCTGGCGCCGTGGGACGAGACGGCGATGGTCGGCGTATTCCAGGCGCTGGCCGAGCAGATCCGCAGCGAAGGCGGCAGCCTGCTGGCGACCACCTCGCGACGCACGCCGCCGGCATTGGCCGAGATCCTGCGCGCGAAGTTCGTCGGCCTGCCGCACGTGATCTGGGGCGATGGTGGCGACGGTACCAATCCCTATGGTGGCCTGCTCGGCTGGGCCAACCGCGTGGTGGTGTCGCCCGATTCGGTGAACCTGCTCTCTGAGGCCTGCGCCACGCGCATGCCGGTGATGGTGGCACTGGCCGATACCGCGCAGGGCCGGCTGGCCCGTTTCCAGCAGCAGTTGCGCGAACGCGGGCGCTTGCAGCCGCACTGGCTGGACTGGCAATACGACCGCATCGAGCCACTGCGCGAGACCGCGCGGGTGGCGGCGGAAGTGAAGCAGCGCCTGGCCTTGGGGTAGTGCCGGCCGCTGGCCGGCAACGCTGCACGCATTACCGAACACCCTGCCGATGCCGGCCAGCGGCCGGCACTACCGGGGTGCACAGCGATTTCTGAACATTTCAATCCACCCATATCGTTAGAGTCCGGTGTCCCCCATCGGACCGAATGCCTTCATGCGTACCCTGCTCCTGCTGCCCCTGGCCCTGCTCGCCGCGTGTTCGACCGCGCCCACCGAGCTGGACCCGATCTCCTATCAATGCCAGCAGCAGCTGGACGCGTACCGCGAACAGCCGGCGCTGCGCGATCCGAAGACGGGCGAGCGCCCGCCGCTGCCGATCGCGCCGATCAGCGATGCCTGCGACAGGGAACTCCAGCGCAAGGGCGTCGATCGCCCGCTGCGCTGAGCAGCGTATGATCGGCGCGCGGGCCTGCCCGCAGTTGAAGGTACCGACATGGATCGTTTTTCCCGCCTGCGCCGCGCCGCGCTGCTGATCGCCAGCCTGCTGGCGACCGCACCGGCCTGGGCCGACAGCACCGCCTGCCGCGAGCGCTACCCGAGCGTGGCCTCGCAGGCGGCGATGCTGGATGTGGCCTGGACCACCGCCGAACGCCTGGACGCGCTGCCCGAGGTGGACGTGGCGGTGGCCGCGCGCGGTGGCCAGGACCTGAGCCGCTACGGCCTGCGCCACAGCCACCTGGCGTTCCTGCTGCGCGAGGACGACGGCCGCTGGCGCGCGATGCACCTGCTCAACCGCTGCAAGACCGACCGCTCGCAGCTGTACCACGAGGGCCTGGGCAACTTCGTCGGCGAGAGCGGCGGCCATACCGACCTGCGCATCGGCGTGCCGTCGGCGCCGTTGCGTGCGGCGCTGCGCGCGATGCTGGTGCCGCCCTCGATCCAGCCCAAGGCGCTGCACGAAGCGAAGTACAACGTGGTCGCCTACCCGTTCGCCACCGACTACCAGAACTCCAACCAGTGGGTGCTGGAAGTGCTGGCGGCGGCGATGGCGCAGGCCGAAGGCGCGCCGGCCATCGTCAAGCGCGAACAGGCACAGCAGTGGCTGCGCCAGCAGAAGTACCAGCCCAGCGTGCTGCATATCGGCCTCGGCAAGCGCGTGGGTGCGCGCCTGTTCGTGGCCAACGCCACCACCACCGACCATCCGGCCGGCGAACGCATCTCCGGCAACTATTCGGTGGTGACGGTGGAATCGGTGTTCGACTTCCTGCACCAGCGCAGCCAGCTGCAGCAGGAACTGGTGATCCCCCACGTGCCGGTGGCCGGTGCCACTGCCGCCGCCCCCTGAATTCCGCTAGGAGAACGACATGCGTCCGCTGCTTGCCTCTGTGTTGTCGATGGTGATCGTCACCGGCCTGGCCTGGTCGACGGCCGCCCACGCCGAACGCCGCATCGTGATCATCCATGACCCGGGCCCGCAGGGACCGAGCCTGGAAATGTCCACGCAGATGGTGGCCTCGGCCCGCGCCGCAGCAGCGAAGGAAGCCCAGGATGCGGCCGACGCCGGCCGGCCGCTGACCCGCCCGCAGCAGATCAAGCTGCCGCAGATGGAGGTGAGTGCCATCGCCACCACCGTCGATGGCCGCCGCGAAGTGCTGCTGCGTGATGCCAACGATCCGCAGAACACCGCATCGATGCAGTATCCGCGCGGCATCGGCGACCCGGCCGTGCAGTTCACCGTAGGCCAGACCGTGAATTTCGAGCCGACCGGCAACGACCAGGGCTGGCAGCTGAAGGACAACCAGGGCCGCCCGCTGGAATACCTGCCCGAGGCCACCGGCCCGCGCGATATCTTCGATACCCGGCGCTGAGCCGCCGTCCCCACGCTGACCAGGAGGTCTCCATGTTCCGTTGCCTGCGCGTTCCCGCTTCTGCCCTGCTGCTCTCCGCGCTGCTGGTGCCCACCGTCCATGCCGGTGCCGCGCCGGAGTTGAACAGCAGCGAAGCCAGCGTGCTGATCACCTCGCTGATCGTGGTCTCGGTGCCGCTCGCTGCGTCGGCGGGCCTGTCCGAACTGTCCAAGGCGCCGTTCAAGGCCAGCGAACGCAATGCCAGGGCTGCCCGCACCAAGGCGGTGCCGCTGCCACCGATGGAAGTGAAAAAGGTGGAGACCACGGCGGCGGGCGAGCGCCAGGTGCAGCTGCAGGTGCCCGACAAGGCCGATCAAACCGCCACCCTGCGCTGGCCGGCGCGCGTGCATGAAGACCAGACGGCGGCCTTCGTGGTCGGCCAGCAGGTGCATTTCGACCCCACCGAGGCCGGTGCCGGCTGGACCGTGAAGAGCGCACAGGGCCAGGCGCTGGCTTACGTCCCCACCGCCTATGCCGCGGGCGATGTGATGAGCGAAGCGCTGTAAAGCTGAACAAGCGGTTTTGGCTTTGCCGCGGGCCGGGCGGATAATGGGCGATCCCCTTTGTCCCCCCTGGCTCGCGATGTCCGTGCGTCCTGCCCCTGTGTTTGCCCCGCTGACCGCCCGCGCCCTGGTGCTGGCGGTATTGGCGATGGGCGCGGTGGTGCTGCTGTCCAACGTGCTGGTGCAGTACCCGATCAACGACTGGCTGACCTGGGGGGCCTTCAGTTATCCGGTCGCGTTCCTGGTCAGCAACCTGATCAACCGCCGCTTCGGCCCGGGCCCGGCGCGCCGCGTAGCGTGGATCGGCTTCGCGGTGGCGGTGCTGTTGTCGATCTGGGTGGCCACGCCGCGCATCGCCGTTGCCTCGTGCTCGGCCTTCATCGTGGCGCAGTTGCTGGACATCACCGTGTTCGACCGCCTGCGCCGTGGCAGCTGGTGGCGCGCACCGATGGTGGCCACGACCTGCAGCGCGACGGTGGATACCACGATTTTCTGGTCGATCGCATTTGCCGGTTCCACCCTGCCGTGGGTGAGCTGGGCGGCCGGGGACCTGGCGGTGAAGCTGGCGATCGGCGTGTGCCTGCTGGCCCCATTCCGCGCGCTGCTGTGGAAGATGGCGCCGCTGCGCGCGACCAGCTGACCGCACACGCTCTGGTAGGTGCCGACCGTTGGTCGGCACGCCCTGCAGAACTCATCGCTGCCGACAGATTGTGCCGACCAACGGTCGGCACCTACCAGGAGCGGGCCATCGCAGGGCCATTGAGCCGGTAGTCGCCAACCTTGGTTGGCGCTTGGCATTCATGCCAACCAAGGTTGGCATCTACCAACGGCGGGCCATCGAAGGGCCATCGAGCTGGTAGGTGCCGACCGTTGGTCGGCACGCCCTGCAGAACTCATCGCTGCCGACAGATTGTGCCGACCAACGGTCGGCACCTACCAGGAGCGGGCCATCGCAGGGCCATTGATCCGGTAGTCGTCAACCTTGGTTGGCGCTTGGCATTCATGCCAACCAAGGTTGGCATCTACCAACGGCGGGCCATCGAAGGGCCATCGAGCCGGTGGGTGCCGACCGTTGGTCGGCACGCCCTGCAGAACTCATCGCTGCCGACAGATTGTGCCGACCAACGGTCGGCACCTACCAGGAGCGGGCCATCGAAGGGCCATTGATCCGGAAGTCGTCAACCTTGGTTGGCGCTTGGCATTCATGCCAACCAAGGTTGGCATCTACCAACTGCAGTCCTCCGCCATCCGGCACTCAGGCGAACGGCAGCTCTGCCGCTCTGCACGCCGCCGTAATCGCTGCACACGCCTCTTCAATGGCCGGCGTGGTCGGTGCCAGTCGCGGGCGCCGGTCCAGCGTGCAGGCCAGGCCGACATCCAGCAGCGTGGCATGCGCGCCATGCAGTGCTTGCGCAGTGTCTTCCGGCAGGAAACCGGCAACCGCCAACGCATCGATCAACGACGGTGTATCGCGCGGCTGCAGCAGCGCGGGATGCTGCGCACTACGCGCCAGCACGCCGGTCTGCAGCAGGAACTCCAGGTCCACCACGCCACCGGCACCCTGTTTCAGGTCCAGCCGCGCGGCGTCGCTGCGGTCCAGTTCAGTGCGCATGCGGCCGCGCATCTTCAGCACATCGGCATACAGCACACCGGCATCGCGCTCACGCCCCAGCGTCTGTGCACGCACCTGTTCGAAATCGGCCAGCAGGCTGGCATCACCGGCCACGCCGCGTGCACGTACCAAGGCCTGGTGTTCCCAGGTCCACGCGCGTTCGCGCTGGTATTCGGTGTAGCTGGCCAACGAAGACACCAGTGAACCCTTGCCGCCATCCGGGCGCAGGCGCACGTCGATGTCGTACAGACGGCCGGCGGCGGTGACCGCACCGAGCAGCGCCATCACCTTCTGCGCCAGCCGCGCATACCAGCGCCCCGGTTCCAGCGGACGTGCGCCATCGCTGGCCTCCACGCCGGCCGGATTGTCGTGCAGGAACACCAGGTCCAGGTCGGAACCGAAGCCCAGCTCAAGCCCGCCGAGGCTGCCGTAGCCGATGATCGCGAAACGTCCACCGGGAATCCCGCCGTGCGCGGCGCGCATGTCCGCCTCGGCCATCGCCAGCACGGTGGTGACCACCGCCTGCGCCAGCTCGGCCAGTTGCCGCGTGCTGTCCACCGCACCCTGGCGGCCATCCAGCGTGGCCATCGCCATGCGGAAGCTGAGCGCCAGCCGCGTCTCGTTGAGCCAGCGCAGTGCGGATTCGGGATCTTCCACCGCCAGCACCTGCTGGCACTCGGCCAGCATGCCGGCCGCATCGGGCATCGGCCCGGACACGCGCACGTCCAGCAGTTCGTCCAGCAGCAGCGGGTACGCGGCCAGCCGCTCGGCCAGCAGCGCGCTGCGCGCCAGCACGTCGACCAACCGCGCCAGCGCGCTGGGCTGTTCGTCCAGCAGCGCGAGATAGCTGGTCCGGCGCAGCACCGCCTGCAGCAGGCCAAGCACGCGCCTGAGCGCGGCGTCGGGTTGCGGCGAACGCGTGGCCGCATGCAGCAACGCGGGCAGTACGCGATCCAGCCGCGCACGCGCGGCATCGGACAATGACTTCACGCCGGTGCCCTGCGCGAAATCACGCAATGACTGGTCGGCGCCATTGGCATCGAGGAAACCGGCTTCGGCCAGCAACGGCGCGTTGCTGGCCTCGGGCAGGCTACGCCAGTAATTGGCCAGCGCGTCGGGCGCGGCCTGGCCCTTGCGCGGTGCCAGCAGCGCCGCGAATTCGGTACTGACCCGCTGCTGCTGTTCGGCCAGCGCCGCGCGCAACACGTCCCAGTCCGCGTAGCCGAGGCCGACGGCGATGCGCTGCCGGTCCAGTGCATCGCTGGGCAGCACGTGGGTCTGCGCATCGCGCAGCATCTGCAGGCGGTTCTCCAGCCGGCGCAGGAACAGGTAGGCCTCGCGCAGCGCACTGCCGTCCTCGGGCGCGATCTGCCCCGCAGCCACCAGCGCGTCCAGCGCCACCAGCAGGCGGCGCTCGCGCAGCGCAGGTTCGCGGCCACCGCGGATCAGCTGCAGCGCCTGGCACAGGAACTCGATCTCGCGGATGCCACCGGCGCCGCGCTTGATGTCTTCGTGCAGCTCGCGGCGCGCGACTTCGGCGGTGATCGCCGCCTTCATCTCGCGCAGGCCATCGAGCGCAGTGAAATCCAGGTAGCGGCGGTACACGAACGGGCGCAGGGTCTGCAGCCACGCTTCGCCGGCCTCGATATCACCGGCGACCGCGCGCGCCTTCAGCCACGCATAGCGCTCCCAGTCGCGGCCTTCGCGCTGGAAATACTGGTCCATCGCCGCGAACGACAGCGCGACGCGGCCGGCGCTGCCGAACGGGCGCAGGCGCAGGTCGACGCGGTGGCTGAAGCCATCGACGGTGGTTTCGTCCAGCAGCTTGGCCAGGCGCTGGCCGAGGCGGGCGAAATACTCTTCAGCGGCCAGCGCGCGCGGGCCGTCGGATTCGCCGCCGTGCGGATAGGCGTAGACCAGGTCGATATCGGAACTGAAGTTGAGCTCGCCGCCGCCGAGCTTGCCGAGGCCGAACACCACCAGCTGCTGCGCGGCGCCTTCGCCATCGCGGACCACACCGTGCCGCTGGGCGAATTCCTGCTGCAGCGCGTCCAGCGCCAGCCGCAGGCAGTCCTCGGCGAGGGTGGTGGCGCCGGCCAGGGTCTGTGCCACGTCGTCCAGACCGGTCAGATCGCGCCAGATCAGCCGCGTGGACATCGCCGTGCGCCAGCGCCGAAGCTGTGCCGGCCAGTCGCTGGGTTGCAGCGGATCGAGCACCGGGGCCGGGATCGGCGGGCAGCCGGGCGCGGCCAGCTGCGCCAGCAGGGCCGGTTGCCGCACCAGCGTGTCCAGCGCGAAGTCGCTGGTCACCGCCAACCGGCTCAGCAGCGGCAGCAGATCGGGCGGGATGGGCTCGGGCAGGACCTGGGCCAAGCGCGCCAGCGCGCGGTCGACAAGAGGCTGCAGGGCGGCGGGCAGGTCAGCGGGGGCGAGGGTCATGGGTCTGATTGTATCGACCCGGCTGGGGCGCAACGGACCCAGTAGTGCCGGCCGCTGGCCAGCAAATCCGATGATCCTGCCGAAGGTTACTGGGGGTTGCCGGCCGCCGGGTGGCACTACCGATACCGGGAGCCGCGTATTCATACTGGGCGACAGGCAATAAAAAAGCCCGCTTGCAGCGAACTGCCAGCGGGCTCTGCTCCCTCCCCCACGTCGGGATGCAGGGCCATCGTGCGGGCTGCGAAAGCACTTTGCACGCTGCACTGCAAAACAGAACCGGTGGGTATGGGTGAGCCCCTGGGGGAAAAGCCATTCCACAAAGGTAGAACCCCCCGTACGGATGAGGATGGCCGATAATCGGGATTCCCCCCAGAAACACTGTCGTCATGTCTGTTGATCGCATCGCCAACGCGCGTCTCCGTGACCGCGTGGTCTCCGCCGAGGCCGCAGCCGCGCTGATCCAGCCCGGTGAAACCGTGGCCATGAGCGGCTTTACCGGCTCCGGGTATCCCAAGGCCGTTCCCGTCGAACTGGCCCGCCGCATCGAAGCGGTGCATGCCCAGGGCAATCCCTTCCAGATCAAGCTGATGACCGGCGCCTCGACCGCGCCGGAACTCGATGGCGCGCTGGCCAAGGCCGATGGCATCGCCATGCGCATGCCGTTCCAGAGCGACCCGGATGCGCGCAACCGCATCAACGAAGGCAAGCTGGATTACATCGACATCCACCTCAGCCACGTCGCCCAGCACGTGTGGTTCGGCTTCTATGGCGAGATCGATACCGCCGTCATCGAAGTCTCGGCCATCCGCGAAGATGGTTCGCTGGTGCCTTCCACCTCGGTCGGCAACAACAAGACCTGGCTGGACCTGGCCAGGAAGGTGATCGTCGAGGTCAACGAATGGCAGCCGGCCGGCGTCGACGGCATGCATGACATCTACTACGGCACCGCGCTGCCGCCGCATCGCAAGCCGATTCCGCTGGTGAACGCCAACGACCGCATCGGCGACACCGCGCTGCGCTGCGACCCGGACAAGATCGTGGCCGTGGTGCGTACCAACGGCCCGGACCGCAACAGCCCGTTCAGCCCGATCGACGCGACCAGCGAGCAGATCGCTTCGCACCTGATCGAGTTCCTCAAGCACGAGGTGAAGAAGGGTCGCCTGCCGCCGAGCCTGCTGCCGTTGCAGTCGGGCGTGGGCAACATCCCCAACGCCGTGCTGGCCGGCCTGGCCAAGAGTGGTTTCCGCGACCTGACCGCGTTCACCGAAGTGATCCAGGACGGCATGCTCGACCTGCTGCGCGACGGCGTGCTGAGCTACGCCTCGTGCACCGGCTTCGCGCTGAGCCCGCAGGCCAACGAGACATTCAAGGAGAACATCGATTTCTACCGCGAGCGCATCATCATGCGCACGCAGGAAATCTCCAACCACCCGGAACTGGTGCGCCGCCTGGGCTGCATCGGCATGAACGGCATGATCGAGGTGGACATCTACGGCAACGTCAATTCGACGCACGTGATGGGCACGCGGATCATGAACGGCATCGGCGGTTCCGGTGACTTTGCCCGCAACGGTTTCCTGTCGGCGTTCCTGAGCCCGTCCACCGCCAAGAACGGCACCATCTCGGCGATCGTGCCGATGGCCAGCCATGTCGACCACACCGAGCACGATGTGTCGGTGATCGTGACCGAACAGGGCCTGGCCGATCTGCGCGGCCTGACCCCGCGCAAGCGCGCGCAGGTGCTGATCGACAACTGCGCCCACCCGGACTTCCGCCCGCAGCTGCAGGATTACTTCGACCGTGCCAGCCGTGAGAGCTACGGCAAGCACACCCCGCACCTGCTGCCGGAAGCGTTGTCGTGGCACCAGCGCTGGCTGGATACCGGCACGATGAAGGGCTGAGGCCCGCGTCTGTAGAGTCGAGCCATGCTCGACTCTCCTTCCCTGTGCAGCCGAGCATGGCTCGGCTCTACAAAGGGGCCGCTCCGCAGAATCCCTGTAGAGCCGAGCCCACGCTCGGCTCCACGGCAAGCGGTTTACCCGCGCAGCGCCGCCAGCGATTCGGCCTGCAGCCGCTCGTAGATCTCGAACTCGTCGTTCACCGCCACGCCCAAGGCCTGCTCGAAGGCCTCACGGTTGGCATGTGCGGCATAGGCGCGCTGTTCTTCGCCGCCCAGGTTCGACTGGAAGATGCCCGCGGCACTGACCGGCAGGAAATCCTCGTAGACGATCGGATCGGCCGTGGCTAGGCCGGCGGCCACCAGCACTTCAGCGGGCAGATCGGCCACGCGCTCCGGCGCGGCGCGGCCAGCGTCGGTCAGCTGGTAGCGGTAATACCCCAGGCCTTCCTGGCGCAGGGTGTCATGGTCATCCGGGAAGCTGGCGAACACCGCCTGCAGGCGCTGGCCGTAGTCGCCGCCGGTGCTGCCTTCGCCACCGGCGTCGCGGGCCTGCGACAACAGCTGGTCGTACAGCGCGCGGCCCTTCGGGGTCAGCGCCAGGCCGCGTTGTTCGATCTCGCCGAAGCGCGCGGTATGGGTGCCGGCATCACCCCCTTCGGCATCCGGGAAGTGCACGGCCTCTTCCAGCGCTTTGAAGCTGGTCTGGCGCAGCAGGATCGGGCAGGCACGACGCGGCGGGCCTTCAATCACCGCCTTGGCCGCCATGCCGTGCTCGATCATTGCCGCCTGTGCAGCGTCGATGTCCAGCGTGCGCGGGGTCAGGTGGTTGATGTGCGGGCCGCGGAAACTGACCACGTCAGCCACCAGGCGGTGCGCGTTGTGCAGTGCCTGGTAGGTCGGCAGATCGACCGTGGCATCGCCGTGCCAGCGGAAGGTTTCCAGTGCTTGCTCGACGAAGCGCTCGGCATCGGCCTGCGCCAGGCCACCGTCGCGCTCGGCCTGGTCGATCAGCGCCAGCGCGCCGTCGGTGAAGATGTGGCGGCGTGCGAGGATCTTCGCCGACTCGGCACGCAGGGCTTCGTCTTCGATCAGCTCCAGGCGCAGCAGCGAGGTGAACACACGGAACGGATTCTGCGCCAGCGCCGCGCCGGTCAGCGGGCGGAACGCGGTGGAGTGCACCGGCACGCCGGCCACCGACAGGTCGTAGTAGCCGACCGGGTACATGCCCATCACCGCGAACAGGCGGCGCAGTGTCGCCAGTTCCTGCACGGTACCGACGCGGATCGCGCCATGACGCTCTTCATCCAGCCGCGCACGCTCGTCGTTGCGCTGCAGCTGCGCGGCCAGCGCCGGGTCCTGGGCAAGCACCTGCGCGTTGATCCGCTCCACCAGTTCCACCAGCGTGCCGTACAGCGGCACTTCGGTGCGGTACATGCGGGACATGGCCTGCGCGAACAGGCGGCGGATCACATCAGGCGAAACGAAAGAGGCGCTCATCAGTCACTCGATTACGGGAACGGGGAACAGCTCGGACCCGTATTGTCGCCGGAGCGCGCGGCGGCGGCGATACGCAGAGCAACATGACCGGGTAGTGCCGGCCGCTGGCAGGCAACCCCGGATGCCTGGAAAGGATGCAATTGCCGGCCAGCGGCCGGCACTACCGCTTCAACTGGCGCTTCAGCGTGGCATCCAGGGTGATCGGCCGGTCCCAGTGCTGGTAGCTGGCCACGATGGCATGGCGCACAGCCCGGTAGTGCAGATTGTCCGGCTTGGTGGGCATGCGCTTGACCACCGCCTCCCAGCCGCCCTCCGGGTCCTGGCTGAAGGCACGCACGCTGTCGCGGCAGGTCTGGCCACTGGCCTTGGCCCAGAAGCAGGCGAAATAGATGTCTCCGGCCTGCCAGCCGTGGGTGGTGAACAGCGCGCTGATGTAGCCGCGCGGCACGTCGGCATAGCGCGACACTTCGTCGAGGAAGGCGTCGGGGTAGCGTTCGGCGTAGTGGTTGATGTCCTGCAGCTGGGCATCGACCCAGCTGTCGCCGGTGTCCACTTCATAGGTGGCCGAACGCTCAGCCGTCTGCTGGGCCAGCACGGTGGCCGGCGCCAGCAGCAGGGACAACATCAGCGCGCGCAATCGGTGGTTCATGCCCCGATTCTGCCGCAGCCGACGGGCCCTGTCAGGCCGCAGCGGCCTTGGCCTCGATCGCCGCCAGTGCGGCCGGCCAGTCGTGGGCGGTATCGGCAGTGACCATGCGCGGTTCGTCGTCGGCCACGCCATGCTGGGTCTCGTGGGCCCAGGTCACTGCGTACGGGGTATGCACGCCCCAGCCACCCAGCGTCACCACCGGCTCGATGTCCGAGCGCAGCGAGTTGCCGACCATCACGAAGCGCTCCATCGGCAGGTCGAATTCGGCCAGCACGCGGGCGTAGGTCTCCGGATCCTTCTCGGAAACGATCTCGATGCGCGGGAACAGCTCGCCCAGGTTGGCGACCTTGATCTTCGCTTCCTGGTGGAACAGGTCGCCCTTGGTGATCAGCACCACCGGGTAGTGCTCGGCGATGGCCGCCACCGCTTCGCGCACACCGTCGATCAGCTCGACCGGGTGGCGCAGGGTGTCGTGGCCAATCTCCAGGATGCGCTGGATGTCCTTGGCCTCGATGCGCTGGCCGGTAATGTCGATGGCCGCTTCGATCATCGACAGGGTCATGCTCTTCACGCCGTAGCCGAAGGTGCCCAGGTGGCGCTGCTGCACTTCCAGCAGGTGGCGCGCGGTCTGGGTGTCATGCACGTCGACATAGCGCGACAGCAGGTCAAGGTAATCCTGCTCGGCCTTGCGGTAGTAGTCCTCGCTCTTCCACAGCGTATCGTCACCGTCAAAACCGACCAGGCCGATGGCGCGCGACGGCGCAGGCGTGGGGGTGTTCATCGCGCAAGGATACAGGGGCCATGGTGACGAAAAAAACCCGGGCGGCCGAAGCCGCCCGGGTTCCCATACGCCCCGATGCAGGACTTACCTGCCCTGCGCACCCTGCGCTGCGCCACCCGCACCGGCCTGCTGGGCGGCCACGTAGGCCTTGTACTCATCGGCGCTCAGTTCGCCGTCCTTGTTGGTATCGGCCTGGTCGAACACCTGGGCCAGGCCCGCGTTCACCTGCGCCTCGGTCTTGCTGATGGTGCCGTTGCCATCGGTATCGATGCTGGCCCAGGTCTGGCCACCGCCATTGGCCTGTGCCGATGCCGCTGCGGCCGCATTGGTCGCCTGGTCGGCGGCCTGGCCGGCCTGTGCAGCCGCCTGCTGGGCCTGAGCGGCCTCGTTCTGCGCCTGCGCGGCCTGCTGCTTGGCCGACTGGGCCATCGCCGGGATGGCCAGCACGCTGCCGGCGGCGACGATCAGGGCGATCAGGGGCTTGCGGTTGCGAATAGTCATCAGGGGTGTCTCCTACCGATTGGGTGGTGTTGCGCGGCGTGTTGATTCCGCACGGCACTACCCTGCCACCGCGTTTCTGAATCGATTTTGCGCCGCGACCGGCCCGCACACAGACGATTAACCACTCGCCTCCACGCATGCGTTAGCGCGGTGGTTAGGGTGAAGTGAGTGGCTCATAAGATGCGCATTCAGCGCCTCTGCATTTAACCGGCAGGCAACGAAAAACCTGCGTCAGTCGACGGTTTTTTCCGATGACCGCGAACTGAACAACACCCATGCAAGAGCAACACCGGCGAGCGCACCGGCGATTTCCAGAACGACACGGCTGCCGAGTTCGTTCGGATCGTGGATGGTGGCGAGGAAGATGCGCGCGTACAGCGGCGATTCCAGCCGCACGATGCCCATGTAGAACAGCTTCCACGCATCGATGCCGGCGGCGATGATCACGGCGATGACGCAGGACCAGCCGATCGCGTGCCCCATCGACCACCGCAGCAGGCGGCACAGCTGCGACCACAGGAGGTACACGAGCAGGCCGACCAGCAGGGCGATGGCGCCCGCTTCCAGGGTGCCGAGCAGGCCGAAGTGCAGGGGAAGGTTCATCGGGTGGGCAGGGATGAAGAGGCGGCCAGTGTAAGGGATCTACTTCGGACCCAATCGGCAGCCACAGTAGATCCACGCCATGCGTGGATGAGTCTCCATCGAGATCGAATAGTTCGACGATTGAACAAAGAGCAGCCGAGCATGGGCTCGGCCCTACAACGGACCGCGCGGGAAACTGTCAGAGGCTGGGCGGTGCCGGAGTGCGGGGTGTCAGCCGCATGGATGCGGCTGCCAAGCCTCCATGGACGGATTTACGGCGTCCCCGCACTCCGGCACCGCCCAGCCAACCCACGGAACGCACGCTGTTGCTGTTGCGTCTGATGTTGCCGGCCAGCGGCCGGCACTACCGCGGGTGCAGGACGCAGCCCTGCCGATACCCCTACCATACCGGAACGTCGTACGCGGTACCGGGATCCGGTTCCGGCTGGAACGTGTAGTGCCACCACTCCTGCGGGTAGTTCACGAAACCACGCCGTGCCATTGCCTGCACCAGTTGCCGCCGGTTCGCCTGCTGCGTCTCACTCAGCCCGCTCGTCTGCGTATGCGCACGCGGCCCGAAGAAGTCGAAGTCAGTGCCCATGTCCAACGGCGCACATGCACCGCTGCGGCAATCCAGCAGGCCCAGATCCACCGTGGCACCGCGGCTGTGGCCGGAGCGCTCGGCGATGTAGCCGTCGGCCAGCAGGCGCGGTTTATCCAGGTCCGGGTACTGCTGTGCCTTGCGCGAGAGCTCGCGCGGATCGTTCACCCAGGCCATGAAGGCCTGCACCGAACGCACCGGCCGGTAGCAGTCGTAGAGGCGCAGGCCGAAGCCATCGGCGCGCAGGTCCTGCTCCACCTGGGCCAGCGCCTTCGCCACCGGCGCCAGCAGGTAGCACGAAGGCGCCTCGTAGCCGGGCACGCGCGCGCCGGTGAAGTTGTTGGCACCCGCATAGCGGATATCCAGGTCGATGCGCGGCGACAACGTTCGGATCTCCACCAGCCCGGCGCTGGCCGCGTCGGTGGCCGGTGAAACGCGCGGTGGCTCAGCGGCGCGGGTGGTCGCTGCCAGGGCAATCGCCAGTACGAGTGAAATGCAGGTCCTGGAAGTCATAGCTGAAGTCGATGTCCGGATCGATGGCGCGCAGGTCCAGTGTCGGTGCCAGGCCTTCACCCGGCTGCAGCCACGCCTGCGCGTCTTCGCCCAGCGTATCCCAGCGCAGCAGCCAGCGCCCCTGCAGCTGCAGCACAGCCCCCTGCAGCCGGGGCGACTTGTCCACGCTGAAGCGCAGGCCGTCCTTGCCAGGGCAAAGCGAGGCCGGCCCCAGCCACGGATCGGTGTAGCGGCCCTGCCAGCGCGGCAGATCGGAAGCCGCGAGTCGCTGCGCAGATGAAGTCACAGGTCGCTGATGCCCGGTTGCCGCACGAGCGGCCTGGTCCGCCTTCAGTTCGGCCAGGTATTCCATCGCCGGACGCGCCTCATCGGGGGCCGTGAAGCGCTTCAGCGCGGCCTGCATCAATGCGATGCGCGCATCCTCGCCTTCACCGTTGATCAGCATCACCACGCCCACCCTGCGGTCAGGCAGCAGCGCCAGCGACGAGTACATGCCCGACAGGGTGCCGGTGTGCGCCACCTTCCACTGCCCGTCCATGTCCGACACCCGCCAGCCATACCCATAACCGTAGAAATGCGCGTTGTCCCAGCGCCGCTGGCGCTCGCCCAGTGGCATCGGCATGTGCAGGGTCCACAGCGTGCGGCGCTGCTCCGTATCCAACCAGCCGGGCGCCAGGGTGGGATCGAGCAGCACCTGCATCCAGCGCGTCATGTCGCGCAGCGAACAGCGGATGCCCCCGGCCGCCATCGAGGGCAGATCCGGGCTGATCGCCCCATCGGCGTTCACCACCGCATTGTAGTCGCCATGCCAAGCGTGTGGCTGCGCCACGTTGCCCACGCGCTTCACCGACCACGCCCCCACCTGGCAGCGCGTCATGCCCAGCGGCTCGAACACCTGCTCGCGCATCAGCTGGTCATACGGTTTGCCACCCGCCGCCGCCGCCACTTCACCTGCCACCACATATATCAGGTTGTCGTAGGCGTAGCGGCTGCGGAAGCTGCTGACCGGTTTCAGGTGCGCCAGCCCGGCGATGATGTCGGCGCGGGTGAACGTGTTCGGCTCCGGCCACAGCATCAGGTCACCGGCGCCCAGGCCCAGGCCGCTGTTGTGGATCAACAGGTCACGAACCTGCATCTGCTGGCCCACCCACGCATCGTGCATGCGGAAGTTGGGCAAGTGCCGCTGCACCGGATCATCCCAGTGCAGCTTGCCCTGCTGCACCAGCCGCGCCAGCAGCGCGGCGGTCATCGCCTTGCTGTTGGAGGCGATCTTGAACAGCGTGTCCTGGTCGATGCGGCCGCCGTCGCCGCGCGCGCCCTCGGCATGCTGGTACACCACACGCCCCTGCTCGACCACCGCCATGGCCAGCCCGGGCAGGTGCTCGTGCTGGACCACGGCGGCGACGTCGGCATCGAGGGAGGCGATGTCGGTCGCCGAAGCGGACGGTGCGGCCAGTGCCGCCGCGACGATCAGCAGGTGGTACATGCGCGCAGCCCCTCCATTGCCCGCGCCGTCACCGGTGGACGGCGCGGATCGTGGCCTCAGAAGTTCCAGGTCACCACCAGCTGGGTGTAGCGCGGGGCCTGCCAGCGCGTCCCGGTGGCGAACGTCGCCTCGCGGTACTGGCCGGGCTGCGCTTCATAGCGCTGATGCACGTTGATGGTCTTCTGGTTGTTGAACAGGTTGTACACCGACAGCCGTGCACTGAGGTCGATGCCTTCCACCGGCAAACGCCAGGTCACATTGGCGCCCATGGTCCAGGTCCACGGCAGGCGACCGAACGCACCGCGTGGGCTGTACTCGAACTGCCGCTGGTTGTACGGGCCGGAACAGTTGGCCACGCACAGCCAGCCGGTGCCACCGCCGCTACCTTCGCTGGAGGTACTGCCACCGGCGATGGAATCGTTTGGCCACATCACGCCGTAGGCAGTGATCGGACCACCGGACTGCACCTGCAGTGTGGTTCCGAACGACCATTGCTTGTTCAGCGCGTAAGCGGCACGCAGCTTGAACTGGTGGCGGAAGTCGTTGAACAGCACGCCATAGCGCTCGTTGGTGGCCGGATGGTCCCAGAACTGAACCATGCCGGTGTCGCCGTAGTTGGTATCGGAATTCACCGGGCCTTCGAAATTGCCCTCGCTCTTCGACCACAGGTAGGACGCGTTGAACATCCACTTCTCGTCCCATGCACGGTCGATCTGGAACTCCAGTGCCTTGTAAGTGCGCTTGGGCTTGGAGTAACCGATCACCTCGCCGCTGCCACCCTTGCGATAACCGCTGTTGGCGGTATCGATGGTGATCCAGCCCTCGTTGGCGCAGCCGATGCTCTTGTCACCCCAGATCGTCAGGCTCTCGCCCGGGTTGGCGATCGGCCACAGCGTGCTCGGGGTCGGGCCGCACGGGGTGTAATTGATGCGGATGTCGTCCAGCGCACGGGTCATCCGTCGATAGGTGGCGTTGACGCCCCACGACCATGCCTGGTTGATCATGTTCTGGAAGCCCAGGATGTACTCGTCCTGGTAGACCGCCTTGAGGTCGCGATCCACACTCTGGCGCAGATCGGCACCGCCGGTGTTCATGCGGGTGTCGGTCGGGCCGATCTGCTGGCCGACGATCGGTGCCATGTACGGTGAGCCTGTCGGCGAGGTTTTCCGCTCCCAGCCGTTGAGCACGTAGTAGCTGTATTCGTCAGTGAGGCCACCGGCGAAATTCACGTTGATGTTGTTGGTAACCGGAAGGTAGTAGCGGCCGGCGTTGCCGAACAGCTTGGTGCTGCCATCACCACGCATGTCCCACGAGAAGCCGACACGGGGTGCGATCAGGTCATCCATCTTGATGAACGCCTTGCCGGCGGCGGTGCGGTTTTCGAAACGGTCCCAGCGCACGCCGAGGTTGAGCATCAGGTTCGGCGTGATGTTCCAGATGTCCTCCACGTAGAAGGCATTGGCTTCAGTCTCGAACGTGCCGCCCGATTTGCGGTTTCGCGCACGCAGCATTTCGGTAACGCCAGCCGGTACGTAGGCATTGGCACCATCCCAGACTTCATCGCCGGGTCGCGCCACGTAGGCGGTGTAGCTCAGTTCGGTCGGGCCGGGGTAGCGGGTGGACTGCTTTGTGGTCATCAGCTCACGGTCGACACCGAAGCGCAGCAGGTGGTCACCCAGCTGCCATTCGAAGTCCAGTCGCGCCACGTCACGAGTATCGTCACGCTCGGCCACTGCCGTGCCCGTGGGGTGGCAGCCTGCGCGCAGGCCCTGCAGCTTGCCCAGGCGCGGGCCGTAGGTACTGTCGGTGAACACCGGGCTGCAGGCCTGATCCAGCGATGAATTGGTGAAGGCACGCTGGTTGTTCTGGCCGACCATGGCGCGCGCGGTGAAGTTCTGCCCGAAGTGGCCGGTATAGGTCGCCGACCAGTTGCGTCCCCCCGTCTCGGTGACCGAATCACCGCCCCATGCACCGAGCTCGTCTGCGTTCCAGTTGTACCCATAGGAGGCATTGGTGACGTCTCCCTCGTCGGAGAACGCCAGCAGCGCCAGGCTGTGATTGTCGTTGATGTTCCAGTCCAGCTTGGTGCCCCAGAAGCCGTTGCCGGAATCATTCTTGAACCAAGTGCTGCCGTCGGACGAGGTGGTGTGTCCCTTGTCGTTGCGGTCTTCGTACATCGCGAACAGGAACAGCTTGTCCTTGACGATCGGCCCCGAGCCCCAGACGTTGGTCTTCAGGAACGAGTTGTTGTCGCGGCTGCCATACGAATGCGGGGTTCCATCACGATGGAAGTGATCGCCGCCGCTGGAGCGCCATGCACTGGGTTCAGCGGTGACTTCCACGCCGCCCTCGAATTCGTTGCTGCCCGAACGGGTCACGGCATTGATCACGCCACCGGTGGAGCGGCCGAACTCGACCGAGTAGCCACCCGTCTTGACCTGGAATTCCTTGAAGAAGGCGAACGGCGCGGTGCTGAAGCCGCGACGGGTGTACATGTCGGTGACATTCAGGCCGTTGATGAAGACCGCATTCTCGGCCACCGATGAACCGGCGAACGACAGGCCGCCGAATGACGAGTTGCCGCCGACCACGCCCGGCGCCATCAGCGCGACCGCAGACAGGTCCTGCGCAACCGGCAACCGCGAGATCTCCTGACGATTGATGTTGAAGGATGTCTCGGTGGAGTAGACGTCCACGCGGTTGACCACTCGGGTGCCGACCACCTGCAGGGCATCAAGATTGGTGACGCCGCCGCCACTGGCCAGGTTGACCGTGGTGGTACCGCCTACCGCCACACTGACAGCAACCTGATCGCCCAGCTTCTGGCCATCTCGGCTGAGCTGCAGCTGGTAGTCACCTACCGGCAGCTGGCCGAGGCGGTAGCTGCCGTCGGCGCCGACGGTAACGGTACGAGTCAGACCCGTACTGTTGCTGACCACGGTCACCTGGTCACCCGCGGTTGCACGGCCGGCAACTGCGCCGCTCACGTTCTGTGCCATTGCGATGCCGGGCAGCACTACGCCCAGACACGCCCCAAGGGCGACGCACAATGCCGCCCGCTTGATGCTGTAAGCCTTCATCCCCTGCTCTCTCCTGCAAGAATTGAATGGTGTGGAATGCGATGTGTCGCGCTAGCGTTGCCTGGCTGGCAGTACCCGCCACTGGAAGTCGTAGCTCCATTGGTCGAAGTACAGGTTGCCGCCTGCCCACTCGGCCTCGCCGCGCTGCGAGTCGACCGTTTCCGAGCGGAAGTGCTGCTTGGCCGGCACGAAGGGCTGGCCGAAATCGTCGTTGAAGGCGATGCGGTAGCCGTCGAGGCCACCCAGGTAGAAGTCACGGAGAGCCGGCAAATCACTGGCCAGTGCGCCGGTGGTCACGTCCATCGGCAACCAGCCATACGGCGCCAGGTAGACCTGCCCCCAGTCATGCAGGTTGTTGTAGTCGCTGCCGTCGCCGGAGAACACCATGCCCGACTGCCAGCGTGCAGGAATACCGTTCATGCGCAGCAGCGCGATCAGCAGCAGGGTCTGCTGCCCGCAGTCGGCATGGCCGGCCCGCAGCGCGTAATCGCTGATGTTGCTGATCGTGGAGTACTCGCGTGCACCAGCCCAGGGAATGCGGTCGACCGTAGCAAACAGCTTCCGCACCACTTCATACGGGCGCGTTTCACCCTGCAGCACCTGGTCGGAGAACAGCTTCAGCGCGGGAGTGAAACGCACATGCGGCAGCTGCTCGGCCAGGTAGGGCTTCAATGCGGGATCGTTCGGTGTGGCCTGCACCTTGGCGGGATCGATCGCGGTATGCCGCGCGAAGATCGTCACCGCGTAGCGGATCTCGAAGCGGGTCGGCTGCCCGGCCACAGCTTTGGCTTCCAGATAAGCGGTGCGCTGCAGGGTGCTGGCTGGCGCCACGCGTGCCTTACCGGGCGCGCTGCCCAGCCACTGCACCTGCTCCTGCTGGCCGGGGATCTCGCGCGGGTACGGAATCCACGCGCGGATCGTTTCACCGGCGGGCACCACATCGGCTTTCACCGTGAGCGACTGGGTGAATTCATAGCGCTGCGGCAGAACCGACGCCTGGCCACTCTGTTCGGCCGCAGCAACCACGCCTGCGTGGTGGGCATTGAGCACTTCGTTGGGGCCCGGAGGCGGCATCGGTGCATCCGCGCGGCGACGCGCGCGTGCTTCGTCGCTGAGCAGGAACAGGTTCGAGGGTGCGCGCTTGAAGTACCAACGCTCGCCATCGATATCGAGATGCTCGATCAGGCCGAGTTGGTCCCAGCGCGCAAATTCCTCGTCGGTCAGATCGGGAATGCCGCGCCGTACGGCGTCCTTGGCGGCGTTTTCGTCGAGGGCGAAATCCAGGCGGATGCGGCGCATGCGCTCGCGCTGGAACGCTTCGTCAGTGGCGGCGGGTGTAGTGGCCAGCAGCGCGTCGGCGTCGCGGAAACGGCCGCTGTCGATCAGGTCGATCACCTGCACTCCTCGCGCGCGCTGCTGGCTGCTGCGCCCGTCTGCCGCCTGCGTGGCCGACACCCACAGCAGCAGCGCGGCACTCAGGCCGGCGGCGGCAGTCAGACGCGGTTTGCGAACGGCAGGATCCACAGCGACACTTCCCCAGCGCGGGTGGTAACGGCTGTGTAACACGGGCCGGGATGTTGGTCAATAATTTATTCTTGCTTTCGGGGCCAAAAGGAATAAATATTCCAACAGGCATTCGAGGAGGGTGTGCACCGCATGAGCCTGGCTTCCCGCGAACGGCACCGGCATTGGCCGCGCCGCTTGACCCTGGCCCTGTGCCTGCTGGCCGCTCCGGCCTTTGCACAGGCGGCCCCACCGCCCGACCCGGGTGCGCCGCTGCCCTATGTGATCGGCCTGCACGAGGCCTATCTGACCCCGCAGTACTGGGCCGCGCGCCTGGACAACGCCGATGCGCCGATTCTGGACCGCGCGCAGATCGAGGCACAGAACGCGCGGATGCGGGCGCAGGACAGCCACATCCAGGACATCGCCGCACTGCCCGCCCAGCTTGATGCGGCGACGGTTCGCGCCAGCATCACCGCGCTGTCGAGCTGGCCCACCCGCGCCCTCTACAACGACAAGGGCCAGGCGATCACACCCGCGCTGCGCAGCGCGATCGAAGCCAACCTCGGACTCGATGCGATTCCCACACAGGTGGCAGCGCAGTATGGGCTGGTGGTGAAGCGTGCCGCGCTGCGCACCTTCCCCACCCGCGAGCGCGTCTTCAGCAGCGTCGGTGACACTGACATCGACCGCTTCCAGGAATCGGCACTGTTCCCCGGTGACAAGGTCGCCGTGGTCCATCGCAGTGCCGACGGCCGCTGGCTGTTCGTGCACAGCGAGCGCTACAGCGCGTGGATCGAAGCCGACGCCATTGCCCGCGGCGACAAGGCCACGGTGCTCGGCTACGGCGCGAAGGGACCGTACCGGATCGTCACCGGTGCCACCGCACAGACCGCCTATACCCCGGAGGAGCCGCGCGTCTCGCGCCTGCAGCTGGACATGGGCGTGCGCCTGCCGGTGCTGGCCGACTGGCCCGCCGCCGACCCGGTGAACGGCCAGCAGGCCCACGCCTCGTGGGTGGTGCAGTTGCCGGTGCGGGAAGCCGATGGTCGATTGAAGCTGGTGCCGGCGCTGCTGCCGCGCTCGCAGGACACCGCCGCCGATTACCTGCCGCTGACCCCGCGCCTGCTGCTGCAGCAGGCCTTCAAGTTCCTGGGCGAGCGCTACGGCTGGGGTCACGACTACGACACCCGCGACTGCAGCGGTTTCGTCTCCGAGATCTACCGCAGCTTCGGCGTGCTGCTGCCACGCAATACCAGCGCGCAGGCGGTCAGTCCGGCGCTGGATCGCCTGCCGTTCACCGGCAAGGACGGCAAGACGGTGCGCGACCGTGCCGCCACCCGCCTGCAGGTGGGCGACCTGGTCTACATTCCCGGTCATGTGATGATGGCCATCGGCCACGTCGACGGCCGCACCTGGGTCATCCACGATACGGCAGGCGGCAGCTGGTTCGGTACCGACGGCAAACGAGTGCAGGCCCATCTCAATGGTGTTTCGGTCACGCCGCTGGAGCCGATGATGGCCAGCGACACCGTCCGCTACATCGACCGCATCACCAACATCCAGCGCCTGCGGGCCAAGACTCCTGAATGAAGATCACCGCCATCGAACTGGGCATGCTGCGCGTGCCGTTGAAGACACCGTTCAAGACCGCGCTGCGCACGGTGGAGACCGTGGAAGACGTGGTGGTGCTGATCCGCACCGACAGCGGCAACACCGGCTATGGTGAAGCCCCGGCCACCGCAGTGATCACCGGCGATACGCACGGCTCGATCATCGAAGCGATCCGCCACTTCATCGCCCCGCGCCTGATCGGCCAGGACGTGGTCAACCTCAACCACCTGTGCACGCTGGTGCAGACCGCGATGGAGCGCAACACCAGCGCCAAGGCCGCGGTGGAGATCGCGCTGTACGACCTGTGGGCGCAGCTGCACGGTGCCCCGCTGTACCAGATGCTCGGTGGCGGCGACCCGGTGATCACCACCGACATCACCATCAGCGTGGACTACATCGACAAGATGGTGGCCGATTCGCTGTCGGCGATCGAACGCGGCTTCGAGTCGCTGAAGATCAAGGTTGGCAAGGACATCGGACTGGACATCGAACGGGTCAAGGCGATCCATGCCGCCGTGGAAGGCCGCGCCCTGCTGCGCCTGGACGCCAACCAGGGCTGGACCGCCAAGCAGGCGGTGCATGCGATGCGCACGCTGGAGGAAGCCGGCGTGGTACTGGAGCTGCTGGAGCAGCCGGTGAAGGCCGCCGACATCAGCGGCCTGAAGTACGTCACCGACCGCGTCAACACGCCGGTGATGGCCGACGAAAGCGTGTTCAGCCCCAGCCAGGTGATGGACCTGATCCAGCAGCGCGCGGCCGACATCATCAACATCAAGCTGATGAAGACCGGTGGCCTGTCCAACGCGATCCGCATCGCCGACATCGCCGGCATCTACGGCGTGCCGTGCATGATCGGCTGCATGATCGAATCGAGCATCAGCGTGGCTGCGGCTGTGCACCTGGCCGTGGCCAAGAGCGATGTGATCACCAAGGTTGATCTGGACGGCCCCTCGCTGGGCCAGTTCGACCCGGTCAGCGGTGGTGTGCATTTCAACGAATCGGAGATCAGCATCAGCGACGTGCCGGGGCTGGGTATTACTGAGGTGCGTGGGCTGGAGATGCTGGGGTGACCCCTGCCTTGCGGCTGGCCTGGCGTAAAACCGACTTTGGTTCGGGCGTTACTTTTCTTTTCGCGAAAAGAAAAGTAACCAAAAGAAACGCTCCGCCGGCCGCGAGCCGACGTGCTGCGCACGTCGGTGCCCTGCGCTCCTCGGTCCGCCGAGGGACGGCGCGGAACTCGCTGCGCTCAGACACCCGCGCCTCTTCGCCCTCGCCGGACCTGCGGTGCTCGGCTCGCTTGAAGGCGGACTCAACGTCAAAAGCAACAACTGCGCTCCGTAACCTCTTCGAGGCTGGAACCCGCTCGACCCATTCCATGACACGCTCTACGCTGCCAGCCGCAACGCGCCCACACATGCCCGGACACCCCGCATGCCGCCCCTGCTGAAGATCCGTTCCGAGCGCGGGCAGATGTCGGCCATCGAGCGCCGCATCGCCGACTTCATCCTCGACAACGCCCACCTGCTGCGCGACTACTCGTCGCAGCAGCTGGCCAGTGCGCTGGGCATCAGCCAGTCCAGCGTGGTGAAGTTCAGCCAGAAGCTCGGCTTCAAGGGCTACCCGGACCTGAAGTACTCGATCGGCCAGGACGTGGCCCGCGCCGGTGCCGATCCACAACAGCTGCCCAGCGAACCCGACAGCGGCGATGACTACCTGCGCCTGGGCGAGGCCCTGCGCCGCAGCAAGGCGCAGGCCGAGGAGGAAACACGCCAGGCCAATCCGCGCGGGGAGATCGAGCGCATCGTGCAGCTGCTCGACGGCGCACCCAAGCTGTTCGTCCATGGCCTGGGTGACGATGGCCTGTATGCCCGCGAGTTCGCCATGCGGCTGTCGCTGCTCGGGCTGCTGGTCGTGCCGCACACCGACCCGATCCTGATGCTGGCCAACCTGTCGGCCGCACGCCCCGGCGATGCGCTGCTGGTGTTCTCCGAATTCGGCAACCTGCCACAGCTTTCGCAGCTGTCGCGGCAGTTCCAGGACATGGGTGGCAAGGTGATTTCCATTACCCGCCACACTGCCAATCCGCTGCGCGCGCATGCTGATGCGGCACTGGTGGTCTGCGCGCACGACCGCACGCCGCAGGTCGCGCAGCTGCTGTACCGTAGCGCCATGCACGCCCTGCTCGATTTCCTGTTCGTGCTGCTCTGCCACACCAATCCGGACCGCCAGCAGCAGCTGGCGGTGAACCTGGAGCGGATCGACCACCTGCTGGATTCCTGACCGGAGCACCTGTTGATGAAATCGCTGGTTCGCCTCGCTACCACTGCGCTGCTGCTTGCTGCGACGGTGTCCGTTCACGCGGCGCCGCTGGATGGCGCGCGCCAGCTGATCGTGGTCACCAGCGAGGGCTGGGACAGTACCCAGGGGCAGCTGCAGGCCTATGTGCGCGATGGCAAGGGCTGGCACGCACATGGACAGGCGTTCCCGGTGGCGCTTGGCCGCACCGGCAGTGCCTGGGGCCTGGGCCTGCACCCGGCGCAGGCCGACGGCCCGCAGAAGCAGGAAGGCGATGGCCGCAGCCCGGCGGGCGTGTTCGCGCTCGGCAGCGCGTTCGGCTATGCCGTCACACGCCCCGGCACCGCGATGCCTTACCAGCCGATGCTGGACAGCAGCTACTGCATGGACGTGCCCAGCTCGCCGTTCTATAACCGCATCGTTGATGAAAAGAAGGTCGGCAGCACAGCGGTCAAGGGCTCCACCGAGCCGATGCGGCTGGACCTGCACAACAAGGGCGACGTGCGCTACCGGGAGGGCTTCGTCATCGCCCACAACCCGGACAACCAGCCCGGCAGGGGCAGCTGCATCTTCGCCCATCTGTGGCGCACGCCCGGCGAGGCCACCGCCGGCTGTACCGCCATGCCACAAGCACGCATGCAGGCGCTGCTGGACTGGCTGCGGCCGCAGGATACGCCGCGCTTCGTGCTGCTGCCGCGCGGCGAATACACACGCCTGCAGGCCCAGTGGCAGCTGCCCGCGCTGAGCGGAGACGCCCGTTGAGCGCGCAGGACGAACCACAGCTGCAGCGCGCGGTCAGCCGCTGGCAGATCGTCGGCCTGTCGATCAACGATGTGATCGGTAGCGGTATCTACCTGCTGCCGGCCGCCACCGTCGCCCTGCTCGGCCCCTTCAGTCTGTGGGGCGTGGTCGCCGCTGGCATCGTCGTCGCGCTGCTGGTGCTGTGCTACGCGCAGGCCGCCAGCTACTTCGATGAACCCGGTGGCAGCTACCTCTACGCACGCGAGGCCTTCGGCCGCTTCGCCGGATTCGAGATCGGCTGGATGATCTGGCTGACCCGCATCAGTTCGGCGGCCGCACTCAGCAACGCGCTGGCCGATGCGGTCGCGCGCTTCTGGCCATGGGCCGGCGCCGGCATGGGCCGCATCGCGGTGATCGTGGTGTCGCTGGGCTTCCTGACCGGCGTCAACATCATCGGCGTGCGCTCGGCCGCGCGCACCGGCGTGGTGCTGGTGATCGGCAAGATGCTGCCGCTGCTGCTGTTCGTGGCTGTCGGCGCGTTCTATATCGATCCACAGCTGGCCTTCTCCGGCCAGCGCCCGGACCCGCATGACCTGCAACGGATGGGCGAGGCCGCCTTGCTGCTGCTGTACGCCTACGCCGGCTTCGAGAACATCCCGGCCGCCGCCGGCGAGTACCGCAATCCGCGCCGCGATATTCCGTTCGCGCTGATCACCATGATCATCACCGTCACCGTCATCTATGGCGCGGTGCAGGTGGTGGCGCAGGGTACGCTGGCCGGCCTGGCCAGCTCGGCCACGCCGCTGGCCGACGCCGCAGCCGGTTTCGGCGGCGAGGCCCTGGCACTGATCCTCACCATCGGCGCGACCATCTCCATCCTGGGTACCAACAGCAACACGATGATGATGGGCCCGCGTTTCCTGTTCGCACTGGCCCGCGATGGCTACGGGCCGAAGATCCTGGCGCAGGTGCATCCGCGCTTCCATACGCCGGCCGCGTCGATCCTGTGCCAGGGCCTGATCGCGCTCGGACTGGCGCTGTCCGGTTCGTTCGTGCAGCTCGCCCTGCTGTCGATGACCACGCGCCTGTTCGCCTACATCGGCACCGCTGCCGCCGTCCTGGTGCTGGCCAAGCGCTACGCGGATCGCCCAGGCGCGTTGAAGCTGCCCGGTGGCCCGCTGATTCCGGTGCTGGCGCTGCTGCTGTGCCTGGCCCTGTTCGCCAGTGCCAGCTGGCAGAACATCGCCGCGGCACTGGTGGCATTTGCCATCGGCGCGGTGATCTACAAGCTGCCGCGCAAGGATGCCGACGCCGGATGACCGGTAGCGCCGGGCCATGCCCGGCGGATTGATCTGGCGATCACGCTGCCGGACCAGGCCGTTAACCGCCACGCAGGCACGATCAGGCTTCGTCCACAACGGAGCCTTCCATGACCGAGTACCAGATTCCCGGCCGCGTACCGGACGACAGCACGCCGCGCGACGCGGTCAGCAACTACTGGCGCGAGCGCTACACCGCCGAGCCGTACTACGACGACCAGCTGTTCTTCGAGGACTACGAGCCGGCCTACCGGATCGGCCACGCCGCGCGCGCGCAGGACATGATCCGCGCGTACGAGCAGGTCGAAGCCGAACTGGAATCGCGCTGGGCCAACGAACGTGGCCGCAGTCGCCTGGACTGGGCGCAGGCACGTAACGCCGTGCGCCGTGGCTGGGACGAAGCGCAGCTGGCAGATCCGCGCTTGAAGCGATAGCGTCAGGCTGCTGTAGAGCCGAGCCTACGCTCGGCTCCCGCACCACGTCTGTAACGTAGAGCCATGCTCGACTGAGCCGAGCATGGCTCGGCTCTACACCGGATCGATCATTCCTGTTCCGGCAGCGGCGGCACGATCGCGCTGCGCTTGCGCTCGCCACCACCGGCGGCGATCAGGTCGCGGGTGTTCTTCTGCACAGCCACTGCACCGAACAGCGACAGCGCATACGCCATACCGTAGAAGCCCTTCTCGCTGGGTGCCAGCGTGGCGTTCCACAGGCCGACCAGCAGCAGCAGCAGCGCCGACAGCAACGCGAACCAGCACAGCGCGTAGTACAGGCCACTCACCGGAATGCCTTCGACGCGGTCGCGCACGCTCTTCTGCAGCGACACTGCCGCGAACAGGCCGAACAGCAGCAGGGTCAGGTAGTAGCCCTTCTCGTTGAGCGCCATCGTGGCATTGAACAGGCCGATCAGGTAGGCCGCCGCACCCAGCAGCAGGGCCACCCACGAGGCGGCGATGAAGGCGGTGGAGGGCTTGTGAGGCATGGCAGTATTCATTGCAGGTCCTTGGCAGGCAGACGGGCATGCTTTGCCCGGGCGTGCCCACCCTAGACGATCCCGCCGCCGTCGCACAGGGGGCGCAGGACCTTCGGGCCACGACGGTCACGGCTGCGGTGGTATACAAGGGGCAGCCCGGCCATCCGCATCCCCGCCCTGGAGATACCCATGACCCGTACGCCCCTGCTGCTCGCCCTCGGCCTCGTGCCGATCCTCGCCACCTCCGCCTGCAACGCCGCCGATCCTGGCGCCAACGGCGCCCAGACCGCAGCGCCCGCAGCCTCCTCCGCCGCCGACCAGCGTCCGTTCACCGCCACCGAAGTCAGCCGTTTTGACCAGCCTTGGGCGATGACCTTCCTGCCTGACGGCAGCCTGCTGGTCACCGAGAAGCGCGGCAAGCTGCAGCACCTGGATCTGGCCAGCGGCCAGAAGCATGAGATCACCGGCGTTCCGAAGGTCGCCTACGGTGGCCAGGGTGGCTTCGGCGACATCATCCTGCACCCCGACTTTGCCCGGAATCACGTCGTTTACCTCAGCTATGCCGAGGAAGGCACGCTGGATACCCGCGGTGCGGCCGTGGCCCGTGCCACGCTGGCGCTGGATGCGAACGGGGCTGGTCAGCTGAAGGACCTGAAGGTGATCTGGCGGCAGACTCCCAAGGTCAGCGGCCAGGGCCACTACGGCCATCGCCTTGCCTTCGGCCCGGACGGCAAGCTGTGGATCAGTTCCAGCGAACGGCAGAAGTTCGATCCGGCCCAGGACATGGGCGGCAACCTCGGCAAGATCATCCGCCTCAACGACGATGGCAGCCTGCCCGCCGACAACCCGTTCGCCTCACAGGGCGGGGTTGCCGCACAGGTGTGGTCGCTGGGCCACCGCAACATCCTGGGCATGGCGTTCGATGCCAACGGCAAGCTGTGGGCGCACGAGATGGGCCCGGCCGGCGGCGACGAACTGAACCTGATCGTGCGCGGCGCCAACTACGGCTACCCGATCGTTTCCAACGGTGACCACTACGACGGCCGCCCGATTCCCGACCACGATACCCGGCCGGAATTCGCCGCCCCGAAGGTGAGCTGGACGCCGGTGATCTCGCCGGCCGGCTTCGTGATCTACAGCGGCAGCCTGTTCCCGCAGTGGAAGGGCAGCGGCTTCATCGGCGGCCTGTCGTCGACCTCGCTGGTGCGTGTGGCGTTCGACGGCGACAGCGCGCGCGAGGCCGAACGCTTCAACATGGGCGAGCGCATCCGCGAAGTGGAACAGGGCCCGGATGGCGCCCTGTGGCTGCTGGAAGACGGCAGCAAGGCGCGCCTGCTGAAGCTGACGCCGAAGGCCTGATCGGCACCTTTTCCCGGAACGGCCCCGCATGCGGGGCCGTTTCCGTTTACTGGATGGTGATGACCTTCACCTCGGTCTTCGTGCAGGCCTGGTCCAGGCACTGCCCGTTCAACCACACCTGTCCATCGCCAATCATCACGCCCTGCTGGTTGACGAAGACCTTGCCGAAGTCCTGCACGGACACTGCCTTGATCACCGCCGGGGTGATGATCTTCTCGTAGTTCCGCTGGAACTCACCGGGGCCAGTGATCTTCTTTCCGCCGCTGATGTTCAACGGGAAGCGCACTTGCTCGACCACCGCAGCACGATCACCGCCGACCACGGCGGTCTTGAACGCGTTGAAGACCTTCTCGAACTGCGCGGCATCGCCGAGCAGCGATTCGATGCGCGCACGTGCGTCCTCGGCGGGCGCCTCCACGGCCGGTGCGGCCGGTGCGGCTGCG
>NZ_LEKR01000079.1:0-8168 GCF_001580555.1 Stenotrophomonas sp. DDT-1 | reverse complement strand
CGCGGCAAGGAGCGGCTGGAACTCGCGCGGCGACAGGCCAGTGCACAGATCGACCAGTGCTGCGACGCGCAGGAGCCGCCCCGCTTCGTGCAGACCCTGCTGCGTCAGGCCTGGGCCGATGCCCTCACCCTGACCCGCCTGCGCCACGGCGACGATTCACCGCAGTGGCAGGAACGCCTGCAGCAGACCCAACGCATCGCCGCCATCACCGCGCAACCCGTTGATGCGCCCGGCGGCACCGATGCAACGCTTGCTGCCGAAGTCGAGGCCGCCCTGCTGCAGGTCGGCTACCACGCCGAGGAAGCCGCCGCCGTCGCACGCAGGCTGGCCACGCCTGGCGGCGAGGACGAGAGCACCTCGCGTACCGAACTCAGTGCCCGCCTGAAGGCACGCGCGCGCCTGGGCGAGCACGCCGGTACGGCCGCCGGCACGACGCCCGCCACACCGCGCAGCAGTGCCGAGGAAGCCGCTTACCAGCAGCTGTCCTCCCTGCCCTTCGGCAGCTGGTTCGACATCGATACCGGCGATGGCACGCTGCGCCGCCAGCGCCTGTCCTGGTACAGCCTGCTGACCGGCCACGCCCTGCTGGTCAATCCGCGCGGGCAGAAGATCGCCGATACCGACCTGGATACGCTGGCCCGGCAGATCAGCGCCGGCCAGGCGCAGCTGGTCACTGAGGACAAGGCCCGGCTGGTTGACCGTGCCTGGGAGGCCAGCCTTGGCGCATTGCGTGCATTGGCGGCCGGCCATACGCAGGAGACCTCCGCATGATCACCCAACCGCCGCAGGACACCCGGCGCGCGCCGCGCCGCCAGGTCTCGGACCTGGTACCGGTCACCGACCAGATGCGCGAAAGCGTGGTGGGCCGGCTCGGCAATATCTCCGAAACCGGCATGCTGATGCTGGCCAGCGCACCGTTGCGCGAGGATGCGCTGTACCAGTTGCGCTTCCCCTTGCCGTTGGGCGACGGCCGCCACCAGGACATCGACGTGGGCGTGCACCTGCTGTGGAGCGAACCTGCACACGCCCCCGGACAGAGCTGGACCGGCTTCCGCTTCCTCACCCTGTCGCGCGAGCATCGGCAGCTGCTGCGCCAGTGGGTGGGCGAAGACAGCGACGAGGGGCCGGTTTCGACGGCCTGAGTGCCGGTTCCAGCACAGCGGTTTTTCCCGGTATGCGGCAGAATCTAGGGCCGTTTTCCGTGTCGAGCCACCGCAATGATCCAGCAAGACCCCGGCGCCCTGTATTCCGACCACCTGGCCGTGCTGTGCCGACGTGCCGAACAGGCGCTGGCCCGCGGCGGCTTCGATCACCTGGTGGTGCCCAGCGGCACCCTGCACTACCAGGTGTTCGATGATCGCGACTATCCGTATGCGGTGAACCCCCAGTTCAAGGCCTGGCTGCCGCTCACCCGCGTGCCCAACAGCTGGATTGTGTTCACCCCGGGCAAGCGCCCGGCGGTGATCTTCCACCAGCCCTTCGACTACTGGCACGTGGTGCCGGATGCCCCCAGCGGCTGGTGGGTGGATCACTTCGACATCCACATCATCCGCAAGCCGGAAGACGCGCTGGCGCTGCTGCCGGCCGATCCATCGCGCTGCGCGATCCTCGGCGAGCCGCAGAGCGCGCTGGGCAGCTACGTGCCGAACAACCCGGCCCCGGTGGTGAACTACCTGGAATGGCACCGCGGCAGCAAGACACCGTATGAGATCGCACTGATGCGCCAGGCCCAGGTGCTGGGCGTGCGCGGCCACCGCGCTGCCGAGGCCGCATTCCGCAATGGCGCCGACGAGTTCAGCATCCACATGGCGTACTGCCAGGCGGTCGGCCAGGACGCCAACGAGCTGCCGTACGGCAATATCGTGGCGTTGAACGAACATGCCGCCGTGCTGCACTACACCGAGCTGGGCCGCAAGGCACCGCAACCGCTGCGCAGCTTCCTGATCGATGCCGGCGCCAGTGCCCACGGCTACGCCAGCGACATCACCCGTACCTACGCCGCGCAGGGCCACGACGAGTTTGCGGCGATGATCGCCGCCGTCGACGCTGCCCAGCAGCAGATGTGCGCAGCGGTGCGCCCGGGCTTCGACTACAAGCAGCTGCACGTGGACGCACATCTTTCGCTGATGGGCGTACTGAAGGACTTCGGCGTGATCAAGGTCTCGCCGCAGACCGCGCTGGAGACCGGCGTCAGCGCCGCGTTCTTCCCGCATGGTATCGGCCACCTGATCGGCCTGCAGGTGCACGACGTGGCCGGTTTCGCGGCCAGCGACGAAGGCGGCCGCATCGAGCGCCCGGCGGGCCACCCGTACCTGCGCCTGACCCGCGTGCTGGAGCCGGGCATGGTGGTGACCATCGAACCGGGCCTGTACTTCATCGACATGCTGTTGAATGAAGTGAAGGACGCTGGCCACGGTGATGCGATCAACTGGGACCGCGTGGACTTCTTCCGTCCGTATGGCGGCATCCGCATCGAAGACGAAGTGCTGTGCACTGATGGCGAGGCGGACAACCTGACGCGGCCGGAGTTTGCTGCAGCGAACGGCTGAGCCCCTCGTGGTTGGGCGCTCAGAGCAAAAGCCGCGCTTGGCGGGGCGGGTGGGCCATGCAGGGGACGCTGCAAGTACGTCCCTGTAAGCTCGATGGCGCCATCCATGGCGCCAACGCCCCTGCATGGCCCACCCGCCCCACCTTTGACAGTTTCCTGCGCGCGTCCAACCACGGAAAAGAAAAAAGAAAAGCAGAAGCGGGTCGCTCGCTGCGCTCGCTCTGTGTCGACCAAGGTCGACACCTACCAACAGCCGCGTGAACCTGTCGAAGGCGGGGTACTGTGGGTTTGCGGGGTGTGAGCCGCATGGATGCGGCGACCAAGCCTACAAGGACGTACTTGCGGCGGCCCCGCAAACCCACAGTACCCCGCCATCCCACGGAATGCCGCTGTTGCGGTTGCTGTTGCTGTGGCCTCTTCAGGTGCAGGGCTGCAAGCCCTGCCGAAAACCCCTACCCCGCCATCACCGCTTCGATCTCATCGGCGCTGCGCGCCAGGCCTTCGGTCAACACGCGATGGCCGTCATCGGTGATCAGCACATCGTCTTCAGTGCGGATGCCGATACCGCGCCAACGCGGTTCCACCGTCGTGTCGTCCACGCCGATGTACAGCCCCGGCTCGATGGTGAACGCCATGCCAGGCTCCAGAAGGCGTGAATCACCGGCGAGGCGGTAATCGCCCACATCGTGCACGTCCAATCCGATCCAGTGGCCGGTCTTGTGCCGGTAGAAGCGCTGGTACAGGCCTTCGGACAGATTCTTTTCCAGCGTGCCCTTCAGCAGGCCCAGGCGCAGCAGGCCCTCGGTCAAGGTCTGCACTGCGGCCAGATGGCCGGCCTCGTAGGGCACGCCCGGCTTGGCCTGGGCCAGCGCCGCCGCCTGCGCCTCGCCGACCAGGTCGTGCAGCGCGCGCTGCTCGGCACTGAAGCGGCCGTTCACCGGGAAGGTGCGGGTGATGTCGCTGGCGTAGCCACGGTACTCGGCGCCGGCGTCGATCAGCACCAGCTCGCCATCGCGCGACCGCGCGTTGTTGTCGCGGTAATGCAGGATGCAGCCGTTGCGGCCGGCACCGACGATGCTGCAATACGCAGGCACCGCATCGCTGGCGCGGAACACGCGTTCCAGCTCGGCCTGCAGTTCATACTCGTGGATGCCGGCCCTGGCGGCCTTCATCGCCGCCAGATGCGCACGCACGCTGATCTGTGCGGCGTGGTGCATCAGTGCCACTTCGGCGCCGGATTTGAACAGGCGCTGCTCGTGCAGCAGGTGGCCCAGCTCCAGGAACTCATGGGGCGGCTGCGCACCGTGGCGTACCTGCGAACGCACGCGGTTGACCCAGCCGATCAGCTTCAAATCGAAGTCGGCGTCGCGGCCGAAGTGGTAGTAGACGCGCGAGCGCCCTTCCAACAGGCCCGGCAGGATGTCGTCCAGATCATCGATCGGGTAGGCATCGTCCATGCCGTACTGCGCTACCGCACCTTCCTGGCCGGCGCGGCTGCCGTCCCAGGCCTCGCGCTCGGCATCGCGCTCGCGGCAGAACAGGATGGCCTCGCCGTGGCGGCGGCCCGGAATCAGCACCAGCACCGCTTCCGGTTCCGGGAAGCCGCTCAGGTACTGGAAATCCGAATCCTGGCGGAACGGATAATGGGTATCGAGGCTGCGCACCTTCTCGGCTGCGGCCGGCAGCACCAGGATCGCATCCTCGCCAGCCATGTCCATCAGCTGGCGGCGGCGACGCTTGTATTCGCCGGCCGCGATGCCGGTGCGCTGCCTGATATCCATCAGTTCAGGCGCTGCCGATGGCGCGCGGCCAGCACCACGTCGCCGTGCAGCAGCAGCACCGCCACGCGGATGAACTCCTCGATCTCCGACAGGGCTTCGTCGTCGTCATCGCCGCCGGCCTCGAAATCCTCACTGGACGCACGCGCCAGGCTGGCCATGTCGGTCAGCGCTTCTTCGCCCTCTTCGGACAGGGCCGGGCGGCGGCCGCCGCTGCCCAGGCCGAAGCCGCCCAGGAACGAGCGGGTCCAGCTGAACATGGCATCGGCCTGCGCGGACACGTCGTCGCTGTCGGCGAGCAGCAGTTCGAAGGCGAAGTCGCGGTCTTCCAGCTGCTTGATGGTGGCCTGCAGCAGCTGCCCCAGCACGCTGTCGGCGGCCACCGGCGGCAGGGTGTCGTCGGCCAGCACGCGCGCCGGC
The DNA here is from genome assembly GCF_001580555.1 of Stenotrophomonas sp. DDT-1. Taxonomy (NCBI): domain Bacteria; kingdom Pseudomonadati; phylum Pseudomonadota; class Gammaproteobacteria; order Lysobacterales; family Lysobacteraceae; genus Stenotrophomonas; species Stenotrophomonas sp. DDT-1. The sequence continues at coordinate 3,422 of NZ_LEKR01000079.1, read as the reverse complement.
CAATCGTTGCCAGGGGCGCCGCCGGCGGCCAGCCAGCCGCACAGCGCGCCGTGCAGCTCGGCAGCGGTAGCGCCCAGGCCCAGCGCCTGGCTGGCGCGGGTAACGTCGTCGACGGAGGGAAGTTCGGTCATCGTGCGGCTCGTTCGGAAAGGAAACCCGGAGCGCGCACGCGCGCGCCCGTGAGACCCCGTAGTGTAGCAACCCGGCGGCATCCTCCCGGTAGCCCTCCGGCCTTGCTGCGACAGCGCTTGACCGCCCTTGCCCGGCTTGCCTATCGTGCCTGCATGGAACCCGCCGACCCCCTTGCCCAGCTGCAGGACTTCGCCGCCCGCGTGGAAGCGTTGCTTGAACGCAACCAGCGCCTGGCCGAGGAGAACCGCAGCCTGCGCCACCAGCAGGAACAGCTGGTGGCCGAGCGCTCGACGCTGCTGGCCAAGAACGAGCAGGCGCGCTCGCGGGTGGAAGCGATGATCAGCCGGCTCAAATCCCTGGAGCAGCACACATGAGCGCCGAACCGGTCAGCGTCCGCATCCTCGATCGTGAATACACCGTGGGCGTCGGCGGCGACGAACGCGACAGCCTGATGGCCGCCGCACGCCTGCTCGATGCGCGCATGCGCGAGATCCGCGGCAGCAACCGCATGGCCGCCGTCGACCGCGTCGCCGTGCTGGCCGCGCTGAACCTGGCCCACGAACTGCAGCTGCTGCGCGACGAGAACGCCCGCCAGGCCGTGGCGCTGCAGCAGACGCTGGCCGACCTGAACCGGCGCCTGGACCGCGCGATCGACGGCGGCGCCTGAAGACCGTGCACAACGCGTCTTCTCATATCTGAATTGGCACGGACTGTTGCCGACGAACGGCCTATCCAGATCCTGCGTGCTGGCTATAATGGCCACGCGTTCTCTGCGGTACTCGACGGCATGTGCAAACATTCGCCTTGTCCCTTAAGAACGACACCGGGAGCGCGACAGCGCCGGGAGTGCAGGTCCGCCTTGTAGCGGGAAGCCCGATGGTTCTCCAGCGTTCCCACTTGAGCCCCCGGGTTCAAGGTCGTTTCGCATGCATCGACATTGCGGAGAATGCAATATTCCAGCAAGGGCGGCGTCTTCGGGCGTCGCCCTTGTTCTTTCCGGCACAATGGCGGCTGATCCTTGCCGCTCGCTGCCATGACCGACCCGCGCCAGGCCCTGCGCCACGACCTGCGGCAACGCCGCCGTGACCTTAACGCTGGTGAGCGCATCGCCGCCGCCGAATCGCTTGCCGATGCCCTGCTCGCCCTGCCGTTCGCCCCACGCGAAGGCGCGGTGGCCGGCTACTGGGCGCTGGATGGCGAAATCGCCCTGCACCGCTGGCAGCTGCAACTGCCCGAAGGACTCACCTACTGCCTGCCGGTGCTGGCCGGCGACGTGCTGCGCTTCGCACCATGGCGGCCCGGGCAGCCGCTGACCAGCAACCGCTATGGCATCCCCGAGCCGGACGTGGCCGTGGAAGACACCCTGGAACCGGAACGGATGGCGCTGGTCGTGACCCCATTGGTGGGGTTCGACGCACAGTGCCGCCGGCTGGGCATGGGGGGCGGCTGGTATGATCGCAGCTTCGCCTTCCGCCACGACCGGCCGGCGCCGCCCTGGCTGGTCGGTGCTGCGTTCGCGGTGCAGCAGGTCGAGTCCTTGCCGGTGGCGTCGTGGGACGTGCCGGTGGATGCGATCTGCACCGAAGACGGCACCCTGTTCCCCTCCGCTGCCCCCGTGAACGCATGACCGCCCGCAAGCGCTACTGGCTGATGAAGTCCGAACCGGACGCCTTCTCCATCGATGATCTGGCCAAGGTCAAGGTCGAACCCTGGAACGGGGTGCGCAACTACCAGGCGCGCAATTTCATGCGCGATGGCATGCAGGTGGGCGACGGCATCCTGTTCTACCACTCCAACACCAAGGTGCCCGGCATCGTCGGCCTGGCCACCGTGGCCAGCCCAGCCTACCCGGACGACACCCAGTTCGACCCGAAATCCGACTACCACGACCCCAAGAGCACGCGCGAGAACCCGCGCTGGATGCTGGTGGACGTGGCCTTCGACCGCAAGCTCAAGCAGGTGATCGCGCTGGACGAGATCAAGTTGCACGCTGACGAGCTGGGCGAGGGCTTCCCGCTGGTTGCCAGGGGCAATCGCCTGTCGGTGTTCCCGGTGACCGCCGCGCAGTGGAAGCTGCTGCTGTCGCTGGAAAAGAAATCCTGATTCCCTGCCTGAGAGTTCTTCCCATGTCCGAAGCCAAGCGCCTGGCCGCCGAGAAAGCCATCGAGTACGTCGAAGACGGCATGATCGTCGGTGTCGGCACCGGTTCCACCGTGGCCTATTTCATCGATGCCCTGGCCCGCATCCAGCACCGCATCAAGGGCGCCGTGTCCAGCTCCGAGCAGAGCACCGCACGCCTGAAGCAGCACGGCATCGAGGTGATCGAGCTGAACCACAGCGGCAACCTGTCGCTGTACGTCGATGGCGCCGACGAGTGCGACCCGAACAAGTGCCTGATCAAGGGCGGCGGCGCCGCACTGACCCGCGAGAAGATCATCGCCGAGGCCAGCGAGCGCTTCATCTGCATCGTCGACCCGAGCAAGCAGGTGCCGGTGCTGGGCAAGTTCCCGCTGCCGGTGGAAGTGATCCCGATGGCGCGCAGCCTGGTCGCCCGCCAGATCCGCGACATGACCGGCGGCCAGCCGACCTGGCGCGAGGGCGTGGTCACCGACAACGGCAACCAGATCCTGGACATCCACAACCTGCAGATCACCGATCCGGAAAAGCTGGAGCGCGAGCTCAACCAGCTGCCGGGCGTGGTCTGCGTCGGCCTGTTCGCGCGCCGTCGCGCCGATGTGGTGATCGTCGGCGGCGAGCCGCCGGTCGTGCTCTGACCCTTCCGAAGGAGCCTGACGATGTCGCTGTTGCGTTCGCTGCTGATGTTTCCGCTGCTGGCCCTGGCCGGCTGCGCCACCGACGCGGCCCGCCATTGGGTCGAGCTGGACGGCGCCCGCTACCAGGTCGAGCTGGCCACCAACGATGAAACCCGCGCGCGCGGGCTGATGTTCCGCGACCAGATGGCGGCCGACCACGGCATGCTGTTCATCCACGACCGCGAGGAAATGCAGGCGTACTGGATGAAGAACACCAGGATCGCGCTGGACATCCTGTACTTCGACAGCCAGCGCAGGCTGGTCAGCCAGCAGCGCGACGTACCGCCGTGCTCGGCCGGCGACATGTGCCCGCCCTACCCCAGCGGCGGCCCGGCGCGTTATGTACTGGAACTCAACGCCGGCCAGGCCGAGAAGCTGCAGCTCAAGGACGGCACGGAGCTGAAATTCGGCCCAGGCATCGAGTAACAGGGTTCTGCCCGTGGTAGTGCCGGCCGCTGGCCGGCAACCCTGCAGGGG
>NZ_LEKR01000078.1:0-8790 GCF_001580555.1 Stenotrophomonas sp. DDT-1 | reverse complement strand
TTTTTCATGCACGGGTTGCAGCGATCAGTTGCTCCAGTTCGGCATCGGCATCGCATCCACGGGGATCGGCGAATTGGCATCGTCATGGCCGCGGTCGCGCTTGCTGCGCAGGTCGTTCTCGATCTGGTAGTTGCGGCGCTGCATCCACGCATCGCGCACCAGCGAGTACTCGTCCACGGCGGTGTCGCGCAGATCATCGATCGCCAGCAGCTGTGCGCGGGTGTCGACCAGCTGCAGGCCCTGCAGGCCGATGCGGACCTTGTCTTCCTCGATGCGGCGGATCGGCGACAACGGGATGTCACCGGCCAGGCCGAACACATCGCGCACGGTACGCGGGCCGAAGAACGGCAGTTCCACGTAGCGCGAACGACGCCAGCCCCAGGCACCCAGGGTCTGGCCGAAATCTTCATTGCGACGCGGCACCATCGCCTTGCTGGCCGGATCGAACAGGCCACCGATGCCCAGCGTGCTGTTCATCAGGAAGCGGCCGAGGCTGTCCCACGCATCGGCACCGCGGCCCTGCAGCAGCTGGTTGGTGATGGTCACCGGTGCGCGCAGGTTGCTGAAGAAGTTGCTGACGCCGGTACGCGCGAAACGCGGCACCACATGGGTATAGGCCGTGGCCAGCGGGCGGGCGATGCCACGGTCGACCGCGTTGTTGAACTTGTGCACCTTGCGGTTGAACGGTTCCCACGGGTCATAGGCGGCCGCACTGCCGGTGTTGCTGGCACCACCGTACAGGGCATCGAAATCATCATCACCGCCCGGTGCAGTGGCCGCGGCGGTCTTGGCCGTATCGGCATCGGCACTGGTTGCGGGCGGGGTCGGCGCCGCAGCGGTGGCGATCGGCGGGCTGTCCACCGGGGCCACCTCGGTCACGCCGGTGTCGGCGGGCGCCGCTTCGGCGGGAGCGCCGGCCGCGACCACGGTGCTGGCGACCGGTGCGTCGCTGCGCGCGGGCTTGCCGGCACAGGCGGTCAGCGCGGTGGCCAGGAGTATCAGGGGGAAAGTGCGTACGACGTTCATGTCAGCTCGCAGCAGAAGTAGCGTTGAAGTCCAGGTCGGGCGACAGCCGGTAGGCCGCGCTCAGCTCGTTGAAGCCGGCCGGCGCGCCGGAAATGGCCAGCGCATGGCCCGCCTTGCGTGCCCGGGAGGCCAGTTCGGCCAGCAGGGCCAGGCCGGCGCTGTCCACGCGCTCGACCTCGCCCAGCTCCAGCCGCGCCAGCTTGGCTGGCAGGGCCTGCAGTTGCGGCCACAGTGCAATCACCGCGGCACGGTCGAGCACCCCGCGCAGGCGCAGGGTGTCGCCTTCCAGCAGCGCCAGTGCGTTACTTGCCATTGCCCGCCGGCCCGGCCTGCATGCTGCCGCTGTGCAGCTCGCTGGCCACCTGCTTGATGCCCTTCTGGCGCAAGGGCGTATCGAACTGGTTGCGGAAGGTCTGCACGTAGGAAATGCCTTCGATGTTGACGTCGAAGATCTTCCACTGGCCGTTCACGTTGCGCATCCAGTACTCGACCGGGGTCGGTTCGTTGCCGGCGCGCACCAGTTCGGTGCTGACGCGCACGCCACGGTTGCCCGGCAGCGGGCTTTCACCCTTCAGGCGGAAGCTCGGCTTGCCCTGGATGTTGAGCAGGGTCGAACCGTAGCGCTGCATCAGGCTGTCGGCCATCGCATCGGCGAACAGTTTGATGTCGGCGTCGGAGGCGCCGCGGGCGTGCGGGCCCAGCACCAGGCGTGCCGCATAGTCGCGGTCAAAGGTGCGGTTCAGTTCGCTGTCGATGTAGCTGCGCAGGCTGGCCGGATTGCTGCTGAACTCGCTGCGGCGCTGCTGCAGCGTGGTGAGAATGCGCGTGCTGGCATCGATCACCACCTTGCCGGCCTGGCCCTGCGCTGCGGCAGCGGCGGGGGCGGCGGCCTGGGCCTGGGCAAGGAACGGGGTGGCCATCAGCAGCGCCGAGGCGAGCAGGGCGGGGATCAGTTTCATTTTCATGGTTGCGGTTCCGTTGCAGGCGCCTGCGCGCCATCGTTGGGCTTCTGAGCAGCGCCGCCACCGGCGCCGCCACTGAACATGTACTTGCCGACCAGCTGGATCAGGTCCACCGCCGGCTGGGTGAAGACGATCTCGTCACCGGCCTTGAGCACGTCCGGGTCACCGCCCGGCTGCAGACCGATATAGCTCTCGCCGAGCAAACCACTGGTGAAGATGCCCGCCGAGGTGTCCGCCGGCAGGTCCTTGACCTTGCTGTCCATGCGCAGGGTCACGATGGATTCGAACTTCACCGGATCCAGGTCGATCGAGGCGACCTGGCCGACGGTGACGCCGCCGATCTTCACCGGCGCCTGCTTGCGCAGCTGGCCGACCTGGGAGAAGCGCGCCTTCAGCTCGTAGCCCTGGCTGCCCCAGCTCCAGCGCTGGTTGGTCGAGGCCACGGCCAGCACCATCAGCGAGGCCAGGGCCAGCAGCAGGAATGCGCCAACAGAGAATTCGAGTCTGGGACCGCGGATGGCCATGTGGATTACCTGATCGAGTCGTGGTGGCCGCGCGCGCCTGCGCACCGCCGGTGGAGGGGTTAGGTGAACAACATTGCCGACAGCACGAAGTTGAACATCAGCACCAGCAGCGAGGCATTGACCACCGCACGGGTGGTCGCCACCGAGGTGCCCTCGATGGTCGGCTCGGCGTGGAAACCAACATAGGCGGCGACCAGCGCTGCGGTGCCGCCGAAGATCGCCGACTTCAGCATCGCCACGCCGAAGTCATCCCAGAAATCGACGCTGTTGCGCAGTGCCGACCAGAACACGCCATTGTCCAGGCCCAGCACATGCACCGCTTCGAAGTAGCTGGCGCTGATCGCCAGCGAGCAGAAGATGCCGGTCAGCAGTGGCACGGTCAGCACCGCCGCCCAGAAGCGCGGCGCGACGGCTTTGGCCACCGGGTCGATCGCCATCAGCTCAAGTGCCTTGATCTGGTCGGTGGCGCGCATCAGGCCCAGTTCGGCGGCGATCGAGCTGCCGGCGCGGCCGATGAACAGCAGCGCGGTCAGCACCGGCGCCAGTTCCCGGTACAGCGACAGGCCGAGCAGGGTCGACAGCGCGTCGGCCGCACCGAAGGTGGTCAGCGTGCGGTAGCCCTGCAGAGTCAGCACCAGGCCGACGAAGGCACCACCGACGGCGATGATCGGCAGCGAGCGTGCGCCGATCTTGTAGATCTCGCGGGTCAGCTCGGCCAGGAAATCACGGGTCGGCAGCGAACCACGCAGCACGGTCAGCGAGAACAGGCCGGCGCGACCCAGCGAGCGGGTGGCTTGGACGAACGGCATCAGGCGACCCTCGCGCGCGGCGCGGCATCGAACGGAATGGGGCCATCGGGCTGGCCGTGCAGGAACTGCCGCAGCAGCGGGTCCTGGCTGGACTGCAGCGCCTCGGGCGTGCCCTGGAACACGATGCCGCCATTGGCGATGGCGATCACCTGGTCGCAGATCGGCAGGGTCTCGTGCACGTGGTGGCTGACAATGATGCTGGTCAGGCCCAGGCTGTGGTTGAGGCGCTGGATCAGGCTCATGATCACGCCGGAGGCGATCGGGTCCAGCCCGGTCAGCGGCTCGTCGTAGATCATCAGTGGCGGATCCAGTGCCAGCGCGCGGGCCAGCGCGACGCGGCGCGCCATGCCGCCGGACAGTTCGCGCGGCCAGGCATCGGCAGCGGCCAGCAGACCCACGGCATGCAGCTTCATTTCCACCAGGCGGCGCAGCACGGCGGTCGGCAGGCGGGTATGCGCGCGCAGCGGCAGCGCGACGTTTTCGGCGACGGTCAGATCGGTCAGCAGGCCGTTGCCCTGCAGCAGAACACCCACGCTCTTGCGCATTTCCAGCAGCGCGCCGCTGTCATGCGGGATCGGCTTGCCGAACAGGGTGACCTCGCCGGCGACCGGACGCAGTTCGCCGGTCAGTGCCGCCAGCAGGGTGGACTTGCCACTGCCGGACGGGCCCAGCACGGCCGTGATGCTGCCCTTGGGCACCTGCAGCGACACGTCGCGCAGGATCGTGCGCCCGCTCCGGTCGATGCGGACGTTGGATAACTGCACCAGACTGGAGGTGGAAGCCGACATGGGCACCATTAACGTTTTTTAGACATCGAAGGATCGGGCCCATCGGCTGAACATAAGCAGACTGGACGGTCCAGTATTGTGGCACGGCATGACCCTTGCCAGGCCGGGACAATCGGCTGGCAGCGCGGAACAATCCGTACCGGCGATGGGCGGGCCATTGAATACTGCCTGCCGTGCTGCACACTGTGCACGATGAGTGACCCGGGCAGCGATTTCCGCCTCTACCATTCCAACTCCCTGGACGTGCTGGCTGCGCTGCTGGCGCGCAACGTGCGTGAGCCTGTTCCGGGCCAGCCGTTGCTCGCGCCGGAGGTGGTGCTGATCCCGCAGGTGGCGATGCGGCGTTGGCTGCAAGCGACACTCGCTGCCGAATATGGCGTGGCCGCCAACCTCGAGTTCCTGACCCCGGGCGAGTTCGTTGCCCGTGCACTCAATGCCAATGTGCCGGGCGAACGCGACGACCTGGACGCGGCGGGCCTGCACTGGAAGCTGTACCAGGCACTGCGCGACCCGGCGCTGCTGGCGCAGCCACCGATGCGCGCGCTGCAGTCCTATCTTGCCGGCGGCGACGCCCTGAAGCCGTGGGCACTGGCCGGTGAACTGGCGTCGGTGTTCGAGAAGTACCAGGCCTGGCGCCGCGACTGGTTGCTGCGCTGGGAGGCCGGCGCCGACCCGGCTGACCCGCAGGCGATCCTCTGGCGCACCATCGCCCATGGCCGCGACTACCGCGCGCGCCGCATCCAGGCGTACCTGGATCGCTTCGAGGGCGCCGGCCAGCCGCTGCCACAGGGCCTGCCACCGCGCATGTCCGCGTTCGCGACGCTCAACATCTCGCCCGACGTGCTGCGGGTGATGGCCACCCAGGCGCGGGTGGGCGAGCTGCACTTCTATATGCCCACTCCGGTGCAGTCGTACTGGGGTGACCTGCAGACGCTGGCCGAGCGCCTGCGCAGCGGGGCACCCGATCCCTTCGGTGAAGCGGCTGGTGAGAACCGCCTGCTGGAAGCCTGGGGTGCGGCCGGCCGCGACTTCATGGCGGTGCTGGGCAGCTACGAGGTGGTGCACCCGGCCGGCGAGATTGCCGCGTATTCGGATCCGGAGGAAGACACCCGGCCGACCCTGGACGAAGGCGGCCTGTCCGACAGCCTGCTGCATCGCCTGCAGCGCGATCTGTTCCACCGCCGCGCACTGCCCTCGGGCGAGCTGCGCGATGGGCTGCGCAGCGACGACCCCAGCCTGCAGGTGCATGCCTGCCACACCCGGCTGCGCGAGCTACAGGTGCTGCACGACCAGTTGCGCAGCCTGCTGCAGGACCCGCGCTTCGACCCGCCGCTGCAGGCGCGCGAGATCGCGGTGCTGGCGCCGGACATCGATCCCTATGTGCCGTACCTGGAGGCGGTGTTCGGCGGCCGCGGCGGCGAGGAGGAGCATATTCCCTACGCGCTGGCCGACAGCAGCCCACTGGCAGGAGAGCCGCTGGCCGATGTGTTCGTGCACCTGCTGGGCCTGCCGGTCTCGCGTTTCGGCCTGAACGAGGTGCTGGACCTGCTCGCCAGCGCGCCGCTGGCCGAAGCGGCCGGGCTGGAAGCAGTGGACTTCGATCGCCTGCATGGCTGGCTGCAGCAGGCCGGCGCACGCTGGGGCCTGGATGCGAAGCACCGCAACCAGCACCAGGCGCCGGCCGACGACGCCTACACCTGGCAGTTCGCACTGGACCGCCTGGTGCTCGGTCACGCCACCGGCAGCGAGGCGGACCTGGCCGGCGTGGCGCCGTGGATCGACCTGGAAGGCGGCGCGCTGGAAGCACTGGACCGGCTGCTGCGGCTGCTGCGCGTGCTGGCGGTCTACCAGCGTCGCCTCGGCGAGCTGCTGACCCCGGCGCAGTGGCGGCAACGGCTGCTGTCGCTGCTGGACGCGCTGCTGCCGACCGCGCCCAGCTCGCCCAACAGCCAGCGTGCCCTCGAGCGCCTGCGCAAGCTGCTGAATCAGTTCGCCGACGATGCCGCCAAGGCCGGGTTCGAAGACGGCGTGCCGCCTGAGGTGGTGCGTTCGCACTTCGCCGGTGTACTGGGTGAGGCCGATACGCGCGCGCCGCTGCTGACCGGTGGCATCAGTTTCGGCCGCATGGTGCCGATGCGCCTGCTGCCGTTCCGGGTGATCTGCGTGCTCGGTCTCAATGATGGCGATTTCCCGCGTCGTGACCCGGCCGCGGGCCTCAACCAGCTCACCGCCGAGCTGGACACGCCACGCCGCCGCCCGGGCGATCGCTCCACCCGCGAAGACGACCGCTTCCTGTTCCTGCAGCTGTTCGCCGCCGCGCAGGAGGTGTTCTACCTCAGCTACCTCGGCGCCGATCCACGCGATGGCAGCGTGCGTGAGCCGTCGGTGCTGGTCAGTGAACTGATCGATGCCGCCGCCGCGTATCACCTCGATCCGCCTGCGGCGGTCCGCGACTTTACCGTGCGCCATGCACTGCAGCCGTTCTCACCGGCGGCGTTCGGAGAGGGGGATCCACGCCGCTTCAGCTATCGGCGGCAATGGCATCCCGCTGCCGGCCGCCTCACCGGCCAGCGTGGGGGCCTGCAGCCGTGGTTCGATGCCCCGCTGCCGCCGCCGCCCGACGATGCCGTGGAAGACGAGCTCGCGCTCGACACCCTGCGCCGCTTCCTGTGCGACCCGGCCGGGCAGTTCCTCGCACAGTCGATGGGCCTGCGCCTGGCCGACGATGCCGGGGAAGTTGATGACCTGGAACCGCTGGTGCTGTCATCGCGCGGCCCGGAAAAGCGCAGCGTGCAGGCGGCGGTGGTGCGCGCCACGCTCAGTGGCGATACCGAACCGTTGTACCCGCGGCTGCGCGCGCGTGGCCTGCTGCCGTCCGGTCCATTGGGCCAGCGCCAGTTCGAGGTGGAGCAGTTGAAGACTCGCCCGTATGCCAGTGCGTTGCTGGGCTGGATGCAGGGCGAGCCGCTGGAAAGCCGTCGCTACGAAGTGGACATCGATGGCGTGCGCCTGCACGGCCGCGTGGCCGATCGGCATCCCGAAGGCCTGGTGCGGCTGCGTGCTGGCACGCTCAATGGCAATGTAGTGATCCGCCAGGGCCTGGACTGGCTGCTGGCCAACGCCGCCGGCGACGCACTGCCCCTTGTGCAGTTCCACGATGGTGGCGACGCCGGTCCCGGCCCGCATGTACTGCCGGCACTGAGCGCGCCTGCTGCACGCGCGGCGCTGCGCGCGCTGCTGCAGTTGCGCCAGCGCGGCCTGCGTGAGCCGCTGCGCTTTGCCCCGTATACGGGCTGGGCGCTGTACAACGCGCCGGCAGAGAAACAGCGCAGCGAGGGCTGGAAGCAGTGGCACGGCAGCGACCGCAGCTGGGGTGAATCCAGCAGCGACGCCTGGCAGCTGCTGCTGCGGGGTGCCGACCCGTTCGCCTCCGATGCCAGTTATGCCGACCTGCTGCGCAACAGCCAGGTGGTCTTCAGCGCGGTGCGCGAAGGCCGCACCCTCGGCGCCGCAACGCGCCAGGAGGGCAGCGCATGAGCCCCGCCTTCATCGATGAGCGAGCCCAGTGCATGGCGGTCGATCCCTATCTGGCCCTGCCGCTGGATGGCATCCGCCTGATCGAAGCCAGCGCCGGTACCGGCAAGACCTTCACCCTGGCTACGCTGTTTACCCGCCTGGTGGTAGAGCAGGGCCTGCGCATCGGACAGATCCTGGCGGTGACCTTCACCGATGCGGCTACCCAGGAACTGCGCAAGCGCATCCGCGAGCGCCTGGCGCTGGCGGCGCGACTGGTCGATCTGGAAGCGGTCGAAGGCGAAGCACCGGACGTGCGGCTGACCCGCGAGGTGCTGCAGCGCCATCTGCAGGGAGGTACCGAGCGCGCCGCCGCACTGAAGCGCCGCCTGCAGGTCGCCGCCGATGAGATCGACCTTGCGTCCATCTTCACCATCCATGGCTTCTGCACCCGCGTGCTGCGCGAGCATGCGCTGGAGAGCGGCCACACCTTTGATCCGCCGGAGCTGCTGGCCAGCGACCGTGAGTTGCTGGAAGCGCTCGCGGCCGACCTGTGGCGGGTACATGCCAATGACCCGGCCACGCTGGAACCGCTGACCTGGCTGTGGTCCACCCCGGACGCACTGGCCGCCGATCTGCGCGCGCTGCTGGCCGCGCCGCCGCTGCACCCGTTGCCACAGGCGGTGGCGCTGCCCGATCCGCAGGCCGCCCTGCAGAGTGTTGCCGAAGAGCTGTCCGCAAGCGTGCGCGAGCATGGCGAGCAGTTCTTCATCGACCTCTGCGATGCGGTCGACAACAAATGGATCAACGGCGTGTCGTACAAGCTGGGCTGGCTGCACCCGCTGGGCCGGCAACTGCTGGGCTGGGCCGAGCGCGCCGACCCGCGCGAGCTGCTGACCAGCGAGCGCCTGCCGGCACTGCTGCCGGAGGCGCTGGCAGCCAAGACCAACAAGAAATTCGCCGAGCGCACGCCATCGTCGCCATTGCAGGCGCCGTTGGCCCGCTATGTCGCGCTTCTGGCCGAACGCGATGCCTGGCTGCGTGCCACCGCATTGAACTTCCTGCACGTGCTTCGCGACGAAGCCAGACAGCGCCTGCAGGCGCTGAAGCGCACCCGCCGGGTGCAGACCTACGACGATCTGATCGATGGCGTGGCACTGGCCCTGGA